>JBAVHJ010000576.1:0-13209 GCA_049685715.1 Terriglobia bacterium
CTTTAAATCTTGGTTGTTCCGATCGAATCCAATAAAGACTTTCGTGCGTCCTCTAATCGGTCCGCAGCTGTCTTGTTGCCCTCAGCCTGCTCGCACCGGAAGCCATCCTCGCGACCAATGAAAGCACGGGCTGGGTTCCGGCTAACAGGCCAACCGAGAAGAGTCCATTGGCCCTTCCTGCAATGCTTTGGAGAATACCGTGGGTTTTTGACTCCGAAATTCAGGTTAGAAATGCGAAGGGGTCCCCTTCTCTCCGCAAACTTGGCGTTTCACCCGCCTGCGAGTATGATTTAGAGTTTTGGATCCCGAGATTCAAGCCTTGGGAGTCATCTGAACAAGAGAGTTGGAACGAAGGAGAATCGAGGAATGGGCCACCAACGGTGTCTGACACTTTCCGGCTTTGTTCAAGACCACCTTCACACACTTCAGAACCTGACCACGGAGAAGCTGTATTCCAGGAATGAAGTCATCTACTTTATGGGTGATTCTGCCGAAAATATCTATCTGATCCATAGCGGTAGAGTCAAGATCACACGCGTTTCGCTCTCGGGAAAGGAAAAGATCATTGATATCTATGAGACCGGTGACTTTTTTGGAGAGCTCTGCCTATGCGAAAACAGCAAGAGAACGGACCAGGCGGTCGCGCTCGACGACGTCAAGGTGGTCTCATTCAAGATCAGTAAACTCTTGCAGGTGATCTCCAAGGATCCCGGAGCGGTATTGGAATTGCTGATGCTCTTCTGCCAGAGGCTCTCTGAAGCGCAGGGGCAGATCGAAACGCTGGCTTTTGACAACATTCCCCGGCGCCTGGCGAAGGAGCTTCTTAAGATGACCCGGGAGGGAGGCGTAGAGGTTGCGAATGGAATTCGGGTGAGACAATACCTCACCCACGAAGAGTTGTCTCAACTGGTCGGGACATCCAGAGAAATCATCACGACAGTCATGAACCAGTTTCGCCGCCAGGGCCTTGTAGTCTACACTCGGAAAACCCTAGTCGTTAGTCCCTCAAAAACGGAACGGTACCTGGAGCAACAAGTCCTCTGAGGCTCTCCTTTAGATACAACGCTGCGCGAATTCACATTCTCCCGATAAGGGCCAAGCCTTCCAAGCCCCACTTTCGAATATAAGCTTATGGGAATTGTTTAATAGGACGCCCGGATGGGTCTACTTGTCTTCAGCCAAGAGGGCTTGGTGAGCCTGAGAACACGAGAGAAATGCCCCTATCATTTCCCTGCTTATTGAGACCAGGTTTCTGATTTGATTAGGCAGGGCAGCGCATTTTTGACGTTGGAATAATCGGCGATATTCATGTATCCTTGTTGAAAACTATTGATGCAGGAGGTTTTTAATCATTCATCGTGACATTTGTAGAGACAATCCCGTTGAATCATATATAGGTCGTTTATTTTCATTGGATTACAAAATTGAACAAAAAAAGTGCAAACCGCTCTAACCTCTAGTAATTTCCTAGTTTGCAGTGATGAGAAATCCCTTTTCCACAGAGATTTCCACACAATTGTGGAAATCAAAATCTCAATTTGATTTTCCAATTATTGCCTCGCAAAAGAAACTGAACCAGCGTGGTTAGAGTATCTAAAAACAGGCTGAGCGATCCCCTCTGAGAGCGGGTGAACACTTTGTTCGTGGAGATTTTTTGTGAAGTTTAGCGGAGGAAAATTTCGAGTGCATCCAAAATGCTGAAAGCTTCGGCCCCCGATACCCCTGCCTGGGGTGAGAAGTGATCGCCGGAATCGAGTTGCATCAAATGCAACAAGACCACCCGGGCAATCGCATCGCGCTGCGGGTTAGTACGTGGAACATCTGAGATTTTTATTTGCGAGACGTCCAAATCCGGGCGTCGATTAACGAGAGTCAGCAGGCGGTCGATGGCGGTGGCGATTTCGTAACGCCGGATGATCGCTGAGGGTCGGAAGCGATGGTTAGGAGACGCTGAAATGAGGTCGAGTCCCGCCACAAGAGGCAAGTATTTCTTCCCCCAGTGAGATCCCAGGTCGGTCAAGATAACGGAGGGGCCCTTGAGAAACTCTTTAAGAAAAGGGAAGCGGACGGCCATCATTGCCCCGAAATCGCCGCGATTGATTTGGGGGTGCTGGCGGATTTTGCGAAGGGCTTCCTCCTCGGGATTCAACTGGGCGAGGATTCTGTCGAGCATCGACTTGATTTCCTCGTCTTGTGAATCCTGGGCCGCGAGCTCTTTGAGCAGCCCCTCCGCCTTTTCTCGCTGATTGGTACGGACGTAGACATCGGCGAGCTTTTTTTTGGCCTCAACATCAGTGGGATCCAGCTTCGCGGCCCTGAGGTAGCTGCGTTCAGCTTCTCCCCACTTCCCCTCATAGGTATAAATATCTCCGAGTTCACGAGGGAGAGTCTCCAGTTCAGGCGCGACGGACATGGCTTGCAGATAGGCGGACTCTGCCTCCTGCCATTTGGCCTTCGTCCGCGCGGAATGCGCTTCAGCAATCCACTGGTCAGTAACCAGGAGACGCAATTCCTCGAGGTCCGAACGAACATGGGGATCCTCTGGACGAAGTTCTACCCAGGTCAAAGTATACCGATAGGCCTTCCCGTAGTCCTTTTGATTAGTGAAATGACGTGCCAATGCTTGTACGGCGGGAAGGTATTTTGGATCAGCGTGCAAAGCGGCTTCGAGTTTGGCAACGGCCAGGGCAGGTTGTTGCTGCAGGAAATCGATATAACTCAACGCAGTCAGCACGGGGGCGGAATTCGCATGCGTCTTGAGGAGAGAGTCCCAGTCTCTCTGGGCCTTTTTTGTCCGACCCTCATTAAAACTTTTCCAGGCGTCTTCGAACCGCTTGGTTTCTTTGGCCGAGAAGTGGTCGAGGGTTGACGGCTGGGGATAGGTCCACTGCGACTTGCCGCCAGGGGGCTCCGACAAGGTTTGTGAGTAAGAAGGGAACTCCCCCATCGTGCCGATGGCCACTAGGAGAAGGGTCGTCACCCATAGCGGCTTCTTAGCCGGGAGCCGTCTCATGGGTCCTATTATTGCACAAATGGATTCAACTGACGCGCGACAGATTGCGGTATTCTCGCGTGGACCCGGATGAAGTCTGCTGTGATCTCCTTTTCGAGGAGAAGTCCCTTTCGATGGATCAGATTCAATACCCGTGCTTCCGCGTGTGGAAATTCGAGGTAACAATCCACCAGGGGATCGCGAAGGAGCATTGAATCGATGCGGTTTACAAGTTCATCCAGCCCTTCACCACTCAAGGCCGAGACGAAAACTCCCTCCTCGGAACCACATCGACCCGGAGGCGTCTCCATAAGATCCCTTTTGTTATACACCTTGAGGATCGGCGTGTGTTTTACATGAAGCTCCTCCAGCACCCCATTCACGGCTCCCTCGCGATCCGCAAATTGTGGATCGGCGCGATCAATGACATGAAGGATCAAATCGGCCTCAACGACCTCTTCAAGGGTAGCTCGAAAAGCGGTCACCAGTGTGTGGGGGAGTTTTCTGATGAAGCCGACGGTATCTGAGAGAAGAGCCAGGCGCTTCGAGGGGAGGACGATCTTGCGGAGCGTGGGATCGAGGGTGGAGAAAAGCTGCTTGGAGACCGTCACACCGGAAGCGGTCAGGGCATTAAAAAGGGTCGACTTCCCGGCATTCGTGTAACCCACCAGGGAAACGGTCGCAATCAGGGTGTTCCGACGATGTTGGCGGTGCAGTTCGCGCTGGGAACGAACGCGTTCCATTTCCTCGCGAATCCTGGCAATGCGCTGAATGATGCGCCGACGGTCCATCTCCAACCGCGTCTCACCTGGACCCCGGGTCCCGATGCCACCCCCCAGCCGGGAGAGCTCCACGCCTCGACCGGTCAGGCGTGGTCGCAGGTAATCAAGCTGCGCCCATTCCACCTGTAATTTGCCTTCGCGTGTTCTCGCCCGTTGTGCAAAGATGGCGAGGATCAGTTGCGTTCGATCAATCACCCGGCATTCCGCGAGTTGTTCCAGATTGCGCTGTTGCGTCGGAGTCAGCTCGTCATCAAAGATCAGGAGATTAA
Source organism: Terriglobia bacterium (assembly GCA_049685715.1). Lineage (GTDB taxonomy): Bacteria > Acidobacteriota > Terriglobia > JAIQFV01 > JAIQFV01 > JAIQFV01. The sequence goes on from JBAVHJ010000576.1 coordinate 4,044, forward strand.
TCTGCTGTGCTTTTATCTGCTCGCGGAGATCGAGGACCTTTCCCCGCCCGATAAAAAAAGCCGGGTCGAGGGTGGGCCGCGATTGAACAATGCGACCCACCACCTCGGCTCCGGCCGTAAAAGCTAACTCCTGAAGTTCGTCGAGTGAATCATCCCCTTCATGCCGTGCGCGGCGCGCGCGTAGGCGTGAGGAGACCCGCGAGCAAACAGAAACTAGCAAAGCCCTTTGTTTCACAGAACTGAATAAAAAGATCCTTGGTCCAAGCTAACTCACATTGGCAGGCGTGGGGGCCGCCACGGGAGTTGGGGTTTGAGGGGATACGGATCGAGCAACTACGACGGTTGAAATGGCGTGTTTGAAAATCAATTGGTCCTGATTACTGGCCTCCAAAATGACTGAGTATTTATCAAAACTTTTAATGCGACCCGTCAGTTTCACCCCGCTCAGCAAATAGATCGTTACCGTTTGTTTTTCTTTTCGCGCGTTATTCAAAAAAGCGTCCTGGATGTTCTGCGCCACCTTGTTGTCCACAATACCCTCCTCAGCAGAGCTCCCGCGAGCCTGCAATAAACTCCAAAAAATTCAATACCTGGATCTGAACGGTCCGATCGTCCCCGAACCCAACAAACCAGGTCACTCCCCCCTCCTTGCTGAACCAGGTCATCTGACGCTTTGCGTACCGGCGCGTTGCCTTCTGCGCTTCCGCCACCGCTGCAGGATGGTCAAGCTGCCCGAGGAATAACTTTGTCGCCTGCTTGTATCCTAAAGATTGAAACGGTTTGGCCGAGAGACCAACGCCCCGATTCAGAATTGTCTTAGCCTCCGCCAACAAACCCAGGTTGAACATCTGACTGACGCGATCGTTGATCCGAGTATATAACTGTTTTCGCGGGGGATTCAAGCCGATTTTGAAGGCGGAGAATCCTTTCAAAGATTGCCGTGGCTGCAGAAAATATTCGGATTGTGGTTTTTTCGTGGCCAGGTAGATCTCCAAGGCACGAATCAATCGATGGCTGTCCTGCGGGGCTATTCGCATTGCTGAGATCGGATCCCACCGTGTTAAGAGATGGTGCAGGTACGGCACCCCCTTCTGCTGTGCCCGGGCCCTCAATCGCTCGCGGAGACGCTCATCCCGTTGTGGCCCCTCGAACAAGCCATCGAGCAGGGCACGCAGGTACAGCCCCGTGCCCCCCACCAGGATGGGAAGATTCCGGCGTTCTCTGACCTCCTCGAGGACGCTTCGTGCACGCCGGGCGAACTCCCCTGCCGTGAAAGATTCATAGGGTTCCAATAGGTCGATCAAATGATGAGGAATGCGTTCGCGGTCAGCGGTCGAAGGCTTGGCGCTGCCAATGTCAAAGTATTTGTACACCTGGATGGAATCAAAGTTGATGATCTCGCCTCGGAATTCGGTGGCCAGGGTCAAGGCGAGGGCGGATTTTCCGCTGGCCGTCGGGCCGACCAAGGCCACGAGCGGGTACGAAAGCGCATCAGCAGGAAGCATCATTGGGAGGGAAGGTTGCTTTTCTCGTGGCTCCAGGCATCCACGAGCCAAGTCGAGTCGAACTTTTTGACAGTCACTTTGACCCTGCTGGAAATCAATCCGGGATCCCCGGTCACCATTTCATACAGGTCCACGTCAAATTCTGCTTCGTCTCGACTGGGCAAGGCGATTCGGCGGATGGCATACGCCACGTGGTGCGGATTGGAAAGCCCGATGAAAATCTGTCGCAACTCCTCCGGCGACTTGAACTGTCGTCCAAGGTCCACGCTCATATATCGCATCGACGTGTCTCCGTCACGGTCCGCCCAGGCTCGCATCACGATTTTAAGCACCCGGAGGGGGTCCCGATATTCCTTGGGGGTGTCAGATCCCTCCACGGCTGCCTTGGCTGTCGGGCGCTCCTGACCAAACTTGATTCTGTCAGCCATCCAGCCGCGCGGTGTTTGGATGAAGGTCTCCCGTTCATCGATTTCGCCAATCAGGTGGTCGTTGAGGTTCTTCCAGATTCCAACCACGTCCACTTCGAAGCTCTTGCCATCTTCCTTGGCCTCGAGCTTGTTTGGATCATATCGGAAACTCAGCAGAAGGCCGGACTCGCGCCGGATCTTCACTTTCTTGTCCCCGCGATAGTAATCCTTCAGCCGGTCGGTCATGAGGGTGTATTCAATGACGTTGTTCGCGTGCGTCCGGTTCCAGAGAAAATCATTGAGCGCCTTGAGACGGGGATCGTCCGAGGCGGAGGCAGGGGTTGCAGCGGAGAGGACGAACGACAGGCAGGCCAGACCCATCATCCAGTTGATTCGGAATGAGGCAGTCGTCAATGATGGCATGGGAGCGAGTACCCCGCTTCAATAGGGATCAATTCTGTGACTCCAAAGTTCCAGGGACCAGATCTTGTACAGCAGGTACAACAACATGGCGATCGCCAGAAGGAGCAGGCCTCGAAACTGTACGCGCTCAATTTTCACGGATGTTTTCCTGGACCACATCCACGTTGTAGTAATAAGTCTTCAAAATGGACTCGAAGTCCTGACCTTTCCGCGCCAGCCCATAGGCTCCGGTTTGACACAATCCAACCCCGTGACCCCAGCCGTGGCCAATAAAATCAAAGGCCTCAATTTTCCCTCGACGGTCACGTACTCGGTCGAAAATAAACAGACTATCCTTGAGTCCCAAGGCCGACTTGACTTCCAGGCCCTTGAGGGTGAAATCCTGCTTGCGACCCTTGACCTTCAATTCAATCACGCGGTTCGAGATCCCGTATTCCACCGGCTCGAGATCAACGAGCTCATCGAGCGGCAGCGTTTTGCGCAAGGTTCTTTCAAGCTCCGCTCGTGTGACATGAACGGTCCACTTCAAGTGGTATCCTGACACTTCCACCAGTCGCGCGTCAACTTCAGCGGTGTTTTCAGGGGGACACGAAGTGCCTCGGAGGTATGGCGCGTCTATGGTTCGAAATACATTTTTTGCATCTTCCGTGTGACCACCACAAGTGGAGGTATAAAGGGAGTCGATCAATTCGCCTTGGTATTTTATCACGATCCCCCGGGTGGCCTCGACGGCCTCAGTGCTGAGAGGTCGCTCCGAATCCGCCCCCCGGTAAACCTGGCAGGCAATCGTGGCACAGAGCTGATATCCCTCCCGTTTGAACCTTCCCTCATTCTTTAACGCGTAGGTTCGTGCGGCTACGGCCTGGGCTTTGAGCGCTTCAATGGCGTCAAACTTCGAAGGGGGCATTTCATTCGGGACCACGCCTTTCAAATAATCGTCCAGCTCAAGGATGTTGACGACGTTCAATTTGCCGCGGGCATTTTCGACGATTTCAATGGTGCCGCGATAGGTGAGCTTGTCAAAGGTTAGAAGATCTCCGGAGTTCTGGGCCGACATCTTCACCATCCTCACTGGCGCAAGTCGCGGGTTGGAGAGGGGAACTGCGGCCATTCGGCTCCCATCATCGTTCTGAACCTCCAAGGTTAAAGAGCCTGGAGGCCGCACAGCAGGGCGAATTCGCGAGGGCCCAACGGCGGCAGGAATTTGTGTAACCTCTTCGCTGACGATCCAACCTTCAGCGTATCCGGCCTCCTGAAGGCGCTCTCCCAACTCTTCCGCTTCCACCCGTGTATGGCACTCTCCCGCGCGAACCCGGTAGGTCGCCGATGCCTCGTTGTATGTGATGGCGACAGGAACCTCAAGCCGGGATTCGATCTCGTGCTTCAGAGAGTCTGCGCGGCTCGATTCACGGAAGGCGGCAATCTGGATTCGATAGAGGGGTCCATTCCGGCCCATGTTAAGGGGAACCGCATTCGCCGATAAGTCCGCTTCGCCGGCTGGAGATTCGAGCGCGAGTGTGACCGCTCCCTCTGCCACATTCGCCGGCGAGGTTGCTTCCAAAAGGTTCTCGATTAGGATGGGTCCCTTGGACGTGATTCGAACCGTACGGAGATCGGTTGCCAACCCAATACGGATCCATCGAGAGATGCCCGTGATAGACGGGGTCTTCTCCGGCGCCTGGGCAGAAGAAACTCCGGGCCCAACTTCATTTGGAGTTGGCCGTGGGACGTTTGTGTCCCCCGGACGGGATGGGGTTGGACTCGAGGGGGGACTCGACTTTGCAGCCGAGGGGGGATGCTGGACGGGAGGGGCCACCGGATGCGACTTGCAGGAAATAGTTAGTAGAGCGGCAGGAGCCAGTCCAAAAATGAGGCCGCGGTAAAATTGCTTCAATAGGCCGTCCCGCTCCACCCGGATTGGCGCGTGTCGGATCAATGGTTTCCGCTCGAATGAGGCATCTTATGAAGGACCCTTTTCCCCTTAAGTTCTCGGAGACAGATTATACAGATAGGTGTACTGGAGTGTAATGTGATCCCCCGGAAAATAATTTGGTAGCGCAGGCAAGGGAGTCGACATATTTAGCGACCCCACGGCCGCATTATCGTAAGGCACCGTTCCCGACCGCGCCACAACGTTCATGTTGAGGATCCTGCCGTTTTTTTGAATATCAAAGACAACGGTGACGCGCCCCTTCCGCCCCGTGTAAATCAATTCCGGAATCAAGGAATACCAGTTAGCGCGAACAATGAAATAAATCCGTCGCAGGTATGGATCGAGATCGACTCCGTAAGTATCAGAAAGGACAATCGGCTCGTCAATACTTAAATCCGAGCGTTGGCCGCTCTGAGGCCCCTTGAGTCCCGATCCTGTGCCCATGCCACCCCCTCCCCGGTTTCTGGCGGTTTCGCGCATGGCCTCTTCCAAGCTCTTTCCTGCAGATTCACCTGGAAGCTTCAAATCGCTCTTTCCTTTCTTGTCCACGGAGTTCAGGTCTTCCAAGGTCGGTCCTTTGGGAACGTTTAATTTGGCTTGATCCTGGGGGTCGGCCTGAACACCTCCCTTTTGTTGTTGCCCCGGAGGGGGTTCAACAGGGTTTTGTTGCTGCCCAACGTCCGGTTTCGGCAACGGTTCTTGTTTAATAAGGGGAGGAGCCTCCACGCCACCTCCCGGCTTGGGAGTCGTGGGTGGAGGTGCGGAGAGGTGGCCGCGCACCGGCGGCGGGGCGGGCACCGGCTTTGCTTCTTCAAACGCGGGAGGGGCGACGAGCTCCGTAAGTTCCTGAGGTTTTTCCCGGACTGGCGGCTCCGATTTGAGGAACGACAAGAATTTCGGGTTCGCGATGATGATGATGACAAAAACAAGATGGAGGATGACGGAAAAGAGAACAGACTCCCTCCGTCGCGCCGAATCGCGCTCTTTCTCCAGCAGAATTATGAGGTGAAGCTCATCCGTATTGGCCATGCTCAGTATATAGAAAACCGTATTCCGATGCGTATTTTACCATTAACGGGATTCCATCAGTGAGGTAGGAGGAGAACCTCGGAGGATTGTGTCACCCGCTCGCGCTGAAAGGGCCGATTTCCGCAGGCCGGTTCAACGCCACGCACGCAGCAGCGGACTCCAAAAGACGTGTGGAACCCTGCAGGAATTCAATGGAAAAACTCGTAGCCTAGATCTCCCGATGCACACGAAGATCATTCTTGTTCGTATAAGCCGTGACTCCTTTTTCGACCGATTCGTTTATCCATGAGGGGGGCGGCATCATGGCAGCTCCTGCATTCAAGAGGGCGCCCTATCAGTTCTCAGTGCTTTCCGGAACCCTTGCCCAGTGGCACCTTTCTTTGGATGCATATTAGGACGCAGGAGTTGAGCACCAGGTTACGGTCGGATACCAATTCGGTGGGCACTTGGGCCAGTTTACGGGGTTCTGAGGGCAATTCTTGAGTGTTCGGTGATTTTTTCTGCAATTTCTGTGGCGACCTTCAACGCCCGCCGGCCGTCTTCTCCCGAGACGACGGGAACGGCTCGGTCACGGACGGCCTGGACAAAGGACTCCAGCTCCAACCTCAGAGGCTCCTGCTGCAATCCGGCCACTTGATGTCCGTCAATCTTCGCTTCGCCTCTTTCGTTGCGAGCCAGATTCAGAACCAGCATTTCCTGGCGGGTATAGTCGATCGAAACATAATCGTTCGGTTGGAAGAACCGCAGCTTCCGGACTTTCTCAGTAGACACTCGCGAGGCGGTCAGGTTGGCCACGCATCCATTCGTGAATTCAAGGCGCACATTGGCGATGTCTACCTTTGGGGTAAGAATCGGCAACCCGACAGCGCGAATGTCAGCCACTTCCGCGTCGACAAACGAGAGGATGATGTCGAGGTCGTGAATCATCAGGTCGAGGACCACGTCGGTGTCCAAACTGCGTGGAGTGAACAGACTCAGTCGATGCACCTCAAAAAACTTGGGTCCCTTCAAGATCTTCCTCGCGGCCGTCACGGCGGGGTTAAAGCGCTCGACGTGGCCGATTTGAAGGACTCGCCGATGGGCCTGGGCCGCGGCGATCAAGGCGTCCGCTTGTTCCAGAGAGCTGGCCATGGGTTTCTCCACAAGGACATCAATACCCCGCTGAAGGATCTGGACCCCGAGGGAAGCGTGATCGAGAGTCGGAACGGCAAGGCTGACGGCATCCACCTGTCCAAATAACTTCTCAAAGTGGTCAAAGGCCCGCGTGTGATGAGCCAAGGCCACCTCCTCGGCTCGCGCGAAGTCGGTGTCCGCCACTCCTACGAGCTCGATGTCCGGCATTTGGGAGTAAATGCGGACATGATGCTGCCCCAGGCTCCCCACGCCGATCACTGCAATGCGTAGCTTCTTAGGATTTGAACTCATGAGAGTTGTCTATGGAATCAGTTGTCAGGTGTCAGGTGTCAGGTGTCAGAAAAAACCTGAAAATTCAAAAGCCAGAAATCAGAAGCAGTTGACCGTTGTCGTGTCACATCTCTTAGAGACCTGAAGTCGTATCGACTCCGCCGACTTTGGACTTTGGACCTTGGGCTTTGAACTTTAGATCCCCGGATTCAGGATGGAAAAGCCTGAATCGTGATGTGGTTCTTGTTCGCCAGTGCCACGAGTTCGTCGCGGTCAATCAGCAGTGTCTTCTCCGCGTCGAGTGCCAGTGCAGAGGCGTTTGACTCCGCCATGAGTTGGATCGTGGCTTTTCCCACGACGGGCACATCAAATCGCATATCCTGATTGGGCTTGCTCACCTTGACCACAGTGATGCGGCCGCCGTGACTCAGCTGGGCCGCGCGTTGGATGACCGCATCGGTTCCTTCCATGGCTTCAATCGCGATGCATGCACAGTTTCTGACCACCACACATTGTCCGAGATCCATCCCGGCAATGGCTTTGGCGATCCCGCGCCCATATTCGAAGTCGGCGCGTTCTTCGGAATTGGGTTTCCGCGCAGTAAGGATGCCGGATTGAGGGATCAAATCTTTCAGAAAAAAAGTCGAGTCGACCAGGTCGATCCCTTCATCCGAGAGCACGCGTGCCACCCCCCCGATCAAAGCATCGGTATTCTTCTGGCGAAGGCTGGTCAGCAATTTTAGCAATCGCCAGTCCGGCTTAATGGAGCTGAAGATGATTTTGTGCTTCACCTGACCGGCCATGATCGCTTTGGTAACGCACTCCTTCTTAAACAATCGGATCAAGCCTGACAGATCGCCAATGGAGAGCCAATGAACGCTGGCGGCCTCCTCCTCGAGTTCCGGGAAGGCCTCCTCCTTGATCGCGGCCACCACGAGCTCATACCCCTGGCGCCGGGCGGCACGCAAAACAAGAAAGGGAAATTGTCCGTTGCCGGCAATCAATCCGTATCTTTCCATGTTATAGCCCAACCGTAGAGTGACCCGCCCCGGCGGATCGCCTGCCGTTATTTAATCACTCCGCGCTCGGAGGATTCGACGAAGTCGATCAGGACCTTTACCTCTTCCGACAGGTTCTCCTCAATCCGAAGCTTGCCGAGGGCCTGGGACGTATTCAGTTTTTCGGCCAGAAGGACGTGAAAGGCATGATGGAGCTGTTCGATGGCACCCGCGCTCAGGCCTCTTCGTTTGAGCCCGAGGGAATTCACTCCATAGGCGTGGGTTCCCCGCTCACTCACGGTTCTGGAATAGGGAAGAACATCCCGAGTGATCACCGAGTATCCCCCGACAAAACCGTGGGGTCCGACCCGGCAGAATTGATGCACACCACTGAAGGCCCCCACGGTGGCATAGTCTCCAATGGTGACGTGACCCGCCAGGGTGGCAGCGTTTCCAAGAATGATGTGATTTCCAAGACAGCAATCGTGGGCCACATGGACATACGCCATGAAATAATTGTGATCCCCAATCGAGGTCACTCCCCCGCCGTGTTCGGTTCCGCGGTGGATCGTGACGAACTCGCGAAAGGTATTGTGGTTCCCGATCTTCAGGGAGGTGGGCCCCCCGCTGTACTTCAGGTCCTGAGGGGGATGGCCGATGGAGGCAAACGGAAAGACCTTGCAATGAGATCCGATCCCGGTTGGACCTTCGATGGAAACGTGAGTTCCGATCTCGCTGAAATCGCCAATGGAGACGTTTTCTCCAATGGTTGAAAAAGGACCGACCGAGACTCCTTTCCCCAGCTTCGCCTTGCGGTGGATGATGGCTGTCGGATGAATTAAAGGCTTCTTCAAGTTTGGAACTCGACTCCTTACTGCAAGATAATCGTCTTCCACCCAGGGAATCATCCCTGGAGACAGCGTCAGGCTTTCCCCGGCGACGTCTCCCGGTCAACGACGGCATAGGTCACCTCGGCTTCGGCGGCCAGCTTTCCGTCAACCGAGGCTTCACCCCGCATTTTCCCAAATTTTGACCGCATGGATTCAACGGTCACCACGATGCGTAATTGATCCCCCGGCAAAACAGGGCGGCGGAATTTTGCCGACTCGATCGCGACAAAGTAAACGAGCTTGTTCAACCGGTCCGGCATGTCTTTCAATACCAGGACTGCACCGACCTGGGCAATCGCCTCCAGGATCAGGACTCCCGGCATCACCGGGGCCTGAGGAAAATGACCAGCGAAGAAAGGTTCATTGATAGTGACATTCTTCAGCCCGACCACACGCTCCCCTGAAACGAGCTCTTCGATCCGATCAACCAACAGGAACGGATATCGATGGGGAATGATCTTCATGATTTCGTTGATGTCCAAAGTCATGGAACTCCTTTGATGCAGCGAGACGTTGATCGGTCGTTCAGAGTCTAACGTTCTTGATTCGTCAACGCAACTGAGTATCGGGAGAAGGC
>JBAVHJ010000577.1:0-6524 GCA_049685715.1 Terriglobia bacterium
TTCAGATTTCAAGTCTGTGCGGCTGCCTCAGTCTTCTCCGGCGGATGGACGACTCTACTGTAATATTCAAAATCGAAATCCACCATCCTATGCACCAGGCTGGAAAACGACTGTTGATAGTTCCATCCCAGCCGTGCCTTTGCCTTGGTGCAATCCCCCAGCAGGAGACTAATCTCGGCGGGCCGGTGCAAGTTTGGATCCACGACCACGTAATCCCTGTAATCAAGCCCGAGGTGGCCAAATGCAACGTCCAAAAACTCCCGGACCGAATGGGTTTCCCCGGTTGCTATGACATAATCGTCAGGCTGTTCCTGCTGCAGCATCAGCCACATGGCATGGACGTAATGCGCCGCGTCTCCCCAGTCGCGACGGGCTTCGAGGTTGCCCAGTCTTAACTCTTTGGCCAACTTCAGTTTGATCCGCGCTGCGTGCGAGGTGATCTTGCGAGTGACAAACTCATATCCCCTCCGCGGGCTTTCATGATTAAACAGAATGCCATTCGAGGCATGCATTCGATAAGCTTCCCTGTAATTCCGCGTGAGATCGAACCCGGCCACCTTGGATATTCCGTACGCAGAGCGGGGATGGAAGGGCGTCTGCTCGTTTTGTGGACTTACCCCTGATTCCCCGAACATCTCGCTTGAACCCGCAAAATAGAAGCGCGCTTGGGGAACGACCTCGCGAACGGAAGAGAGCATGTAGTGCGTTCCATTGATATTTGTGTTCAAAGTGGAAAACTCATCTTCGAATGAGTAGTTGACATAGCTTTGTGCCGCCAAATGGTACACCTCGTCAGGTCTTACGCTGCCCATCACCCGATAAACACTGGGAAAGCTTTCCATCGATGCGGGATGGAGTTCGATGTCTCCTAGAATGTTCTTGATACGCCAAAGTCGATGTTCCGGATCTTCAATAGCCACACGCCGCACAATCCCGTGGACTTCATAGCCCTTTTCCAAAAGTAATTCTGCCAGGTAAGACCCGTCTTGTCCCGTTATTCCGCTGATCAATCCCTTGCGTTTCATATTCACCTCCCAGCTTTTGACACAAACGGTTTGGCCTAATCAATCGATCACAATGGGAAAAAATACAACGCGAGTCATCGTGATCCGTAATGCCCGGAACTCTTCATTCAAACTGATTAGCTATAGGGGGCCTGGTGAAAATCCGGGGGAACGGATCTTTGCAAACTACTCTTGGTGACTCAACCTGACAGCCTTCATCATAGCAAAAACTCTCAAGCACAATCCAGAAAAACTTCAAATATCGGGCGGTTCATGCCCTCCAAAGAACGCTTTCTCCCCGCGATGCACCTCAATGTCCTTCTTATAAGCAAACAGGACCCTCCCATTTCAATACGGCGGGGTGACGGAGCTTCACGCCATCGCAAGTCAAACTATCGAAGGACCCTCGTCAACTCCGTTATGTGTTTTTCAATGGCTCTACGGTTCTCTTCGCTGGGCTGGAGGGCAAGATAACAGCGATATTCCTGCAGGGCGGCTTCACGATATCCGGCGCTCTCATAAAGTTGCGCCAATTCCAGACGCGCGGCCCTTTCTTGATCAGGATGGCGGTACGGCTGGGACAAAAATCGGAGAAGCACATCCTGCGCCTCGCGGGACGCTCCCCCTTCCACCAGCAATCGCGACAACTTCAGCGCCGGACTTACATAGTTCGGCACCAAGCTGACTGCCCGGGAAAAACACCTCCTGGCCCGGTCCCGATCGCCCTTTGCCACCGCCCGGTCTCCTTGGCGCTCAATCGAGATCCCATAAACGGGGTACGTAAAGATTTCGTCACGGGGTTGACGTGTCAAGGCTTCATATAACCAAAAATGGGCTGACCGCAACTGTGAACGAAAGAACGGATCCTTCGACAACGCGAAGTTCATCTCAATGGGAGGATAGGACACCAGGGCCGAACTCAAAGAACCCTCCGCCAAAGCTTTCAACGAGAACGGGACATCGAAATACCGAAGTCTCAATATCCACGCGTGACCCAGAATGGGGCTCAGGGCCGGGACAAAGTTCGTTGCGGTATACGGTCGGAACCAGTGCTTCCCGTCGTGTTCCACGTACTCTCTCGTGGGGCGCCCCTGAATCTGCAAGGGAAGACGAACCGTGTTTGTATCGACCGCATTCAGCCAAACGAGAAAATTTACGGAAACCCCGAGAAGGTTGATCAGGACTCCGACCATCACGCAGCTTGCAAATGCGGGCAACGACCTGCGCACGGACTCCAGCAGCATGGCGGCGCAAATCACCATCAACGGGATGATGGGCATGAGCAATCGCGGCCCCCATGACGCCCCCCCTTCCCAGGAGATCCATTTCGCCACCAGAACAATTTGTATTAGAAACACCCCCGCAAAGAAGGTCAGCTCCCGGGGATTGCTCTTACGCAACCGCCAAAGAGACCATGGAACCAAAATACTGAGGGGCGCATAAAAGATGATTCCCTTGTTGGGGCTGAGCAACAGCCCATACAATCCGCTCAGCAAGGGCGTGGTGAATTTTGAACCGGCATGCACATAGCCGGTCGCGAATATCGAGGTGAAACGATAGAGATTGAGCGCGGCAATCACTCCTCCCCACAGGATGATGGGGAGCATGAACCATACAAAGAGACGAAGTTTCTCCCGCCCGGAGGCGGAAAGAGTGATCCAGAGGTAAAGGGCATAAACGGGGATCAAGATGACGAGCTGCTCTTTCGTCAGAACCGCAAACCCCAGGGTGAACCCTGCCGCGGCCATCCAGAGCGAGGAGCGCGTAAGGGCTCTCGTTCCGTGCAGGACAAGCCAGAAGGCCGCCACCAGACACAAGGCTTGCAAGGGTTCACTGAAATCGTAGGAAACATAAGGCCACGCAGGAGTCGCAAAGGCAAATCCCAAGGCTGCCCACCATCGCGTTCCGGACCGAAATCCCAAATCCTGCAAACAGAGCGCCACCAGCAAGGCAGTCAACACGGTGAGGAGCATGTTCATCATGGGAAAGAGAACATTGCTTCTTCCCTCACCGAAGATTCTTTCGACCGGCGTCACCAGTAAGAGCGGGACCTGCTCCACGATCGACAGCCCGAGGCCGTATTTCCCAAAGTGTTCGGGAGCGTCACTCCGCCCGGATAATTCCTGGACTGGTTCCGTACTGATTCCCAACTCCCCAAACTCGTGCAAACTGACCGCTGTATCGAACATCACCTGGCCATCGCCAATCCAGTCAAAAGCCTTGTCGGTCAGGGTGCACAGGTAGACCAGGCAAATCAGAATAAAGAGATGGACGTGTCGAAAACGCTTGGGACCGGGCGTACCTGAGGAACGCCCGCCTGATTTCACGGAATCTTGACTCGTGCCGGACCGCTTGTCCACCGCAGCGGCTGGTTTAGACCTTTGAGTTTGTCTCGATTTTGTTTCCGTACTCATGAGGATCAGCAGGCGTACAGGAATTCCTGATTTGCCCGCAAGAAGCTTACGACGGCAAATCTCTGAGACAATTTAGCACACTTCAAGATGATTCAGGGGTGCGCCCCTGAAAGTTCGGCGATGTGCCGTTCGATGGCGGTTCGGTTTTCTTCGCTCGGTTGCAGCGTGAGATAGCTCCGGAACTGGTCGAGCGCCGCCTCCCGGTATCCCGCCTTTTCATAGATCTGCGCCAACTGTAGTCGCACGGCCCGTTCCTGGTCCTGATTCCGATCTCCCCGCGACAGATACCGCTGCAGGGTCTCCACTCCCTCTCCCACCCTTCCTCGTTCCACCTGCAGCCGCGACAGCTTCAGCGCCGGACTGGCATAATTCGGCACCAACTCCACCGCCCGCGTGTAACATTCCAGGGCCCGCTCCCCATCCCCCTTCCCGACGGCCCGGTCCCCTTGCCGCTCAATCGAAATCCCATAGATCGGGTAGGTGAAAATCTCCTCCCGGGGCTGCTGAGTCAGGGTCTCATACAACCAAAAATGCGCCGATCGAAGGTGGGATAGCGAGAACTCATTTTTAAGAAGCGCAAAGTCAATTTCGACTGGAGGAAAGCTGATTCTTGGCAAGGGGCCAGAGGAAGAAGGAGCAAGCGTATTTATCGAAAAGGGCAGACCAAAATAGCGCAGACGCAGCAGCCACGCATGCCCCCGAATAGGACTCAACGCCGGAATGTACCACATGGCATAACGAGGTCGAAACCAACGCTTCCCATCCTGCTCAACGAAGGCATAGGCCGAGTGACCCCGAAGGTTGAGGGGAAGCCGGATCTGGTTCGCGCCAACCGCATTGACCCAGACTAAGAAATTTACCAGGACTCCGAGCAGGTTGACCAAGATTCCAACCCCAGCGCAGGAGATGAACGCAGGCAGGGTCCAGTTCGTGGACTCCATAGCCATTGCGGCACTCACCGCGATGAGCGGAATAATCGGCATGAGCAGACGAGGCCCCCAGGAAATTCCACCTTCCCACGACCACCACATCGAGTTTGTCACCACCACGATCACGAAGACAGTTATGAAAAAGAATGTTTCCCGGTAAAAAGTTTTGCGTAACTTCCACAATGCCCAGAAGGCCAGAATCGAGAGGGGGGCATAGAAGATGAGACCTTTGCTTGGGCTGAGGAGCAACCCGAACAGTCCGGTCAGCAGGGGAGTTGTGAACCTCCTCGTCTCTCCTCCGTATCCAAACTCAAAGATGGATCCGAAACGATGAAGATTAAGAGCGGCGAGCGTGATTCCCCACAGGATCAGGGGCATCAGAAACCATGCAAACTGCCGGAGCCGCTTCAGCGGCGCCCCTCCCAGACACATCCAAAGGTAGAGAGCGTACCCCGGGATCACTATCAGCAGCAGGGCTTTTGTGAAGACGGCATATCCCAGGGCAAAACCGCCCATCGCCCCATAAAGTGGAGAGGGTGATTGATTTCGCGTCGCGCGGACGATGAACCAGAAACCCGCGACCAGACAGAGGGCTTGGAGGGGCTCGCTGAAATCATAGGAGGTGTATGGCCATGCTGGAGTGCCAAAGGCATATCCCAGGGCACCTAAGGAACAGGTCCGAAAACGGAACCCCAAATCGCGAAGGCACAGCGCAACAAGAAGCGCGGAAAGGGCTGTAATCAGCATGTTCATCAAAGGAAACAGGACATTGCTTCGACCCTCACCGAAAATCTTTTCCACGGGTAAAACGCACCACAGGGGAATCTGTTCGACGAACGAAAGCCCCAGACCGTACTTTCCATAGTAATCACTCGTCCCACTCAGCCCGGTGTTGGCGTCCACCTCAGTCGGGCTGATCCCAAATTCGCCAAACTCGTGCAGGCTGACCGCTGTATCGAACATCACTTGGCCATCGCTGATCCAGTCGAAGGCTTTGTCTGTGAGTGTACAAAGATAGAACAGTAATATGAAAAGAAAGAGGCAGGCATACCGACGGCCCTGGTGGCTGGATGCTAAAGACCTCTGGAGACCATCCTCTTTGGCCTTAGTAGGAGGAACAGATCGTCGCCTTACGGGCTTGACCTTCATGCTGTCCTCAATTTGCTTTGCCTTTAAGCCCATGGCCGATAAGAACCGGAGAATACAGACTAAGCAGCTGTGCGTTTGGGTGGTTTATTTTGAAGGTTAGTTTGCGACCCGACTTCTTTGGAAATCAGCTATTAAACATGCCAATAAAGAAAAACGATGAATATCGGTGCTTCATAAAACCCATTGCATCATTCACTTGCACTACTTTATCATCACGCAGGTGTTTACTTCATTCTTATTAACCGAGTCGCTCAACAGATTCCACCACATGAAATCAAAAGCCCGATCCCGACGTCGAAGCCTCCGGAAGTCAGACCTTCCCGTTCGGTCTTTCTTCATCAAATCATGGCACTGGGAGTTCCTAATCATACTGGCAGCGCTCGTTTGCGATTTGAATAGTTGGGGACATCAGTTCGTCTATGATGATGCCCCCTACATTGTGGATAATACGTTTCTTCACGAACCGAGAAACATTCTTCGGATTTTCACTTCCCCCTTGGTTCCATTTTCGGGCACCATTGGAAGGGGGTTGTACCGCCCCTTTACAGCTCTTACTTACGCAGTGAATTATTGGATTAGCGGTCCCAACCCGGATAGTTTTCATCTCATGAACCGCCTCTTGCATATTATCACATGCTTAGGGATTTTTTGGGCCCTCCAGCGGTTGCTTTCAAGAGAGAGCCACATCCCCCTTTTCACAACCCTGCTCTTTGCGGTTCATCCCATCCAGACCGAGGCTATCACTTATATCGCCGGTCGTGCTGACGCTTTGGCGATGCTGTTTTTTGTCCTCGCCTGGCTCAGTTTCATGCGAGCCAGGCAGTCGCCCTCGGCATCGATAAAAATCCGCCTCCTTTCAGTTCTTTTTTATTTGCTCGCACTGCTTTCGAAGGAAAGCGCTATCACCTGGTTGGGTGTTGCGTTTGTGACTGAGTTTCTATATTTTTCTGCAGGTCGCCTTAAGAACTTGCTACAGAATCTGAAACAACATTTCCTAAAGATTTACGCCCTTTATTTCCTAGTTACTA
>JBAVHJ010000578.1:0-7377 GCA_049685715.1 Terriglobia bacterium
GACATCCCCTGTGAGGCAATGGGAATGTACGCGCACCATGACCGGCTCTCCGTCACCCACCTCTCCCTTAATCAAGGCGATATGGGTTTCGCCGTCGATCATGCTCTCATACGCGATCATACGGAAATCACCGTGCTTCGTGGAAAGAGTGGTTTCAGCGACGGGATGGACGTATCGTTCCGTGCGCATGCGATACTTGATCAGGTCAGCGACTGTGATCATTTTGAGATGATGTTTGCGGCAGAACTCTGCCAGCTGAGGGACCCGGGCCATCGAGCCGTCCTCGTTCATAATCTCGCAGATGACGCCCGCCGGTCGGAGGCCGGCGATCTTTGCCAGGTCTACGGAGGCTTCCGTCTGTCCGGCCCGCACCAGCACTCCTCCACGCCGCGCCCGGAGGGGAAAGATGTGTCCCGGACGAGCCAGATCGCTGGGGCGGGTGGCGGGATCAATCGCAGCGAGGACCGTTTGGGCTCGATCGGCGGCCGAGATGCCCGTGGTCACCTTGTGCTTGGCTTCGATTGAAACGCAAAAGGCGGTGCCGTAAGTGGACGTATTCTCCGTGACCATCATCGGGATTTGCAGTTCGTCCAGACGCTCCGGAGTCAACGCGAGGCAGATCAGGCCGCGGCCGTACCTCGCCATGAAGTTGATCACCTCAGGCGTAATCTTCTCAGCCGCCAGGGTGAGATCCCCTTCGTTTTCGCGATCCTCGTCGTCAACCACGACCACCAACTTGCCCTCACGAATATCTTGGATGGTCTCTTCGATGGTCGCGAAGTTAATCCCAAGTCCCCCCTCGGTCAGCGGCGCGACATTTTGTCGGGTAGTCATGTTCAGTGCTCTTTTGGGCTCGTCCAAATTGACCCCGCCTTCGTCAATCAGCGCGGTAGCGTCGGACGACCCGCCCTGAAGGAAGAAAGCCAGATGAGATTCTAAGACAGATACCGCCGTTCAGCAAGGAGCTGGGTGTCTTCCGCATCTTGATCACAAGGTGTTCTCAGAGAAGGAACGGCTCCTTCCATCCCGAGAAGAGGGCCTGCCACGGGCGAGGCCGCAGGCTGAAATTCAAAACCCGAGGCGCCTTAAATTCCTTAAGGACATCCGGAATGATTTCGAGTCCGCATAGATCATCGTGGGCAGGGCGATCTTTTGGAGCATTTGCTGCACATACTTTGCCACCACATCAAACTCGAGGTTCACGAGGTTCCCGCGCTTGAGGGTCTTGAAGTTGGTGACATCAAAGGTATGCGGAATGATCGCAATCACGATGCGAAACACGCCCCGTTTTCTGGACGGCCTTCCAGGGTTCAATTCTGCGATGGTGAGACTGATTCCATCAATCGCGATCGATCCCTTGAAGACTGCGAGGGGCAGGAATTCCCCGGGGATCTCAAATTCAAACATCCAGGAATCCTTCAACGCCGTGTAGCCGAGGAACTTTCCGACGGTATCGACGTGTCCCTGGACGATATGTCCTCCAAACCGATCGCTCGCTCCCATCGGTCGCTCCAGGTTCACGGGAGTGCCAACCTTCATCTGAGAAAAGGTCGTTCGTCGAACCGTTTCAGTGGAAAGCTCGGTGACGAACGATTGCCGCCCAAACCTTACCGCGGTCAGGCACACTCCATTCACGGAAATGGAGGAACCGATCTTCAGATCCTCGAGGACCTTCCGGGCCCGGACCTCAACGATCCTTCCACGTGTCCCCAGGGGTTTGAGGCTGGCGATGCGACCACATTCTTCAATGATGCCGGTAAACATTGGATCCTTCCATCGAACAAGAATAAGAAAAATGATGAGGCCTATTCACATCCCCTCGTCGGATGCGGGGTATCCCGTGACCAGGAGGTCTTCCGCCACCCGTTCCACAGTGATCTGAGACAACCGGAGCGCCTCGTTAAAGGAGTTGAATCCCGGACCGCCAAATACAGGAATATGGTGATGGCCGCCCAGGATCTTGGGGGCAATGAAGAAATAGAATTTATCCACAACCTGTGCCCTGGCAGCGCTCCAATTGGTTTCCGCCCCTCCCTCGATGAGCACGCTTTGGATTTCTCGATCCCCGAGCTGCCGCAAGAGGATGTTCCAATCCATCGACTGACCTCGATCCCGCGGGGGCCCGCTCGCCCCGTCTCCTAAGGAAACTACCTGGATACCTTTCTTTTCAAGTGTCCTGAGCTTTCTTCGGGAGGCTCTGGACGAGCAGAAAATCAAGACATCCTTATGGGCCGTACGGACCAAGTTTGAATGGAGAGGGACTCGCAACTTCACATCCAGCACAACGCGCAAGAGCTTGCGCCGTCGAGGGTGCCCGGAGCGGTCCGTCAATCTGGGGTCATCGCACAAAATTGTGTTGATGCCGACGAGAATGGCATCATGCGCGTGTCGGATTTCGTGAACCCGTTTGCGCGAGGCCTCCGAGGTGATCCAGGTGGCGGAGCCCCGCGGCTGGTTGGCTTGGGCGATCTTTCCATCGATCGTCATGGCGGTCTTAAGAGCCACGAACGGTCTCTTCGAGGTCATGTATCGAACAAACGCTTCGTTGATATGTGCAGCCTCTTCTTCTCCAGACCCCGTCTTTACTGCAACGCCCGCGGCGCGAAGTTTTCGAAGGCCTGCGCCGGAGACCAGGGGATTCGGATCGCGCAGGGCGCTGACGACGGTCCGGATGCCGCTCTGGATGATGAGATCAGCGCAGGGAGGGGTTCGACCCCAGTGGGAACAGGGTTCGAGGTTGACATAAAGCGTGGCCCCTCGCGCCTTGGCGCCGGCTTCCTCAATCGCGAGAACCTCGGCGTGTTTCTTCCGATCGTAGCGATAAAAACCTTCTCCCACGATCTTGCCGCGCTTCACAACCACGGCCCCCACCAAGGCCCCCGGCGAAACGAGCCCAACCCCGCGCCGCGCCAGATGGAGCGCCCTGGCCATGAATTCCGCATCTTTGGAGGAAAAGCTCATTCCACTGGGTTCGAGGATGGAAAAAGAGACCTGGAAAATCTCTTTCTTCTCTGAGGCGCAGCCCCTAAAAGGGACTCATTCAAACAAGGAATCGACAAATTCTTCCGCGTTGAAGGGGACCAAATCGTCAATCTTCTCTCCCACGCCAATATACTGGATGGGAATATTCAGTTCTTTGGCAATGGCCACGACGACGCCGCCCTTGGCGGTTCCATCCAACTTGGTCAGGACGATTCCCGTGACCGCGGCCGCTTTGGTAAACTCACGGGCCTGTTGCACACCGTTCTGTCCGGTCACCGCGTCGATAATCAGAAGAACCTCGTGCGGGGCCCCGGGCACCTCGCGGGAAGCGACCCGCTTCATCTTTTCAAGCTCGCTCATGAGGTTGTGCTTGGTATGGAGGCGCCCTGCCGTGTCGACAATCAGCACGTCGAACCGCCCTGCGCGGGCCGACTGGAGCGCATCAAAGACCACCGCCGAAGGGTCCGTGCCGTGTTTCTGCCGGATGATGTCGACCCCGGCGCGCTGCCCCCAAATTTCCAGTTGTTCGATCGCCGCGGCCCGAAAGGTGTCGGCCGCGCAGATCATGACCGAGAGGCCGTCATTCTTGAACTTGTTTGCCAGCTTCCCGATGGTGGTGGTTTTGCCGACGCCGTTGACGCCGACGATGAGAATGACATGGGGCTTCTGTTCGATTTCCATGGGGCGTGCACTTTCACCCTGAACAATCGTGAGAAGTTCGCTGCGAATGAGTGCTTTGACCTGGCTGGCGTCTTTCAGCTGCTGGCGGCTGGCCTGGTCACGGATCTTCTCGATGATGCGAGAGGTCGTCGCAGGTCCGATGTCAGCACCGATCAAAGCCATCTCGAGCTCTTCCAGGGTGGACTTATCGATCTCTTTCTTGAGGGTGAAGATGGAATCAATCGGTGTATTGAGAACATCGCGCGTCTTGGTGACGGCAGCTCTTAACTTCGAGAAGAAACCTGACTTCTTCTCTTCGGCGGGCTTGTCCTTTGCAAAGGGTAAAATCATCTTATTGATTGAAAATACGGGCTGATTACTGGGGTGCTTCATCCGCGGCGGCGGACGCCCCGGCCCCAATTAGGTCACTGTCCTGACCGAGCGGTCCCGCTTTGCCAACAGATAGGCTTTGATAAACCTGTCGAGATCCCCCTCGAGGACCCGGTCGGCATCGCCCACTTCCATCTTGGTCCGATGGTCCTTGACCATGCGATAAGGGTGCAGGACATAGCTCCGGATTTGCGAGCCAAAGCCGATGTCGAGCTTGGCGTCCTCCATCTTCTGATTCTCTTCCCGGCGTTTTTCCAGTTCCATTTCATATAACTTTGACCGCAGAACCTTGAACGCTACATCGCGGTTCTTGTGCTGGGAACGTTCATTCTGACAGGTTACCACAGTGCCAGTTGGGAGGTGCGTGATCCGGACCGCGGAGTCCGTCGTGTTCACGTGCTGTCCGCCGGCACCGGTCGATCGAAAGGTGTCGACACGCAAATCCTTCTCTTCGATCTTAATTTCGATGGTCTCGTCGATTTCGGGAGAGACGAAGACCGAGGCGAAGGAAGTATGTCTCCGCTTGTTGGCGTCGAAGGGCGAGATTCGCACGAGGCGATGGACACCGATCTCTGAGGCGAGTAATCCATAAGCATTTTCGCCCGTGACCGTAAAGGTCGCGCTCTTAATACCGGCCTCTTCGCCGTCCTGAAGATCGAGCATCTCAGTTCGGAATCCGTGGCGCTCGGCCCATCGCAGGTACATCCGCAACAGCATCTGGGCCCAGTCTTGCGACTCCGTCCCCCCCGCACCCGGGTGGATGGTGACGATGGCATTCAGCCGGTCGTTTTCGCCGCCCAGCAGCATCTCGGTCTCCACCGACGAGAGCTTGTTCTCCAGTTGGGACAACTCGGCCGTAATCTCTGCCTCGACCGGTTCGCCTTCGCGAGCCAGCTCAAAGTAAGCCGCGAGGTCATCGTGGGCCTGCTTCAAGCGGGAGTCCACGGCCACCTGATCCTCAAGCCACTTGCGCCGCTGCAGGATTTTTTGGGAATTCTTCTGGTCGTTCCAGAAATCGGGCTGGGTGACAAGCTTTTCAAGAGACTCAATCTCTCTTAATTTGGCGGGAGCGTCAAAGAAAACTCCGGATATCCTGGATTCTCAATTGCAGTTTTTCGAACTCATGGAAAAGCTCTTCAATCATGGTCTAAACACCTTCCCCTGTTGCGATGGGATCCGCCACCCGACCATTTTAATGGATGCACAAAGATTGTGTCAAACCAAGCTCGGGAAGCGCGACTTCTCGGGGATGCAATAGGAGGCCCATTGATCCCCGCGGGGTGGACGGATTAAACGGATTCTTGAGGCAAGTGATTGCGACAACACCATCATCTAAAGGCCCCGCCTTGGGTTTTGAACCACAGTAATCTTCAAGGACCCTCTACTTGGGGTGCTCCATGGGCTTCTTCATTTCTCCCGGGTGTGTATGTTCCATCAAGTAAGGGACCTTCATGGACTGCACCCCACGGAATTGGCCACACCGGGCCTCAAAGAAGTAAAGTTCCGGCTTGTTCATGGCATCCGCGGGTGAGATGTCCACAGACAAGTAGGGATGGTCCGGGTTGTCAAACGTGGTTTCGAGCGGAACCGTAATCGTGTGACCGGCGTTGGTCAAGGAAAGCGTGAACTTTCGGTTTGGCTCCAGCAGGATGCCGAAGGTGTAATCCCCTTTGGGAACTTCCTGATCCCCAACAATCACATCGAAGTCCAGGTGCGCCTTTCCCAGAGCGCTCCAAACGTTTTTGTTGATACTGGTCCGGAAGTTTTCCGTCGTCATGGCGCGCTCGTAACTGGGGCCGTTCCAGTGCATGCCCTTGTAAGTGATTTCGAGTCTGCCCGCGCCCCCTACAATCATGCCCGCGGAGAAATCCTTTGAGGTGGTGCGTGGATCGTGGGAAAAAGTAAGGGTAGACGCGACTATCGTCAAGGCGGCGGCGACCGCACAACGGAATGCAAGTGATTTCATGACTTCATCTCCTTGTCAGGTTCTCAGATCTGGTTCTACGTTTCCGGGTGGCCTGGGGTTACTCAAGCTGAAACTCATAGAAGCTTATATATGACGACAATGGTCACAGAAGCCCGGCCTCGATACGCTAAGATGCGTCCATCCTCCTCAGATTACCCGGCACGATGGCCTCTTCCCAGGACATTCGATCGGGGGGATCTACTGCTCTTGCTGAGGCTTCTTAGGTGCCGTTTTTGTCATGGAATTCGAGGGTTTACCCGCACCGGCCGGGGCGCTGGCCCCGGATGGTTTGATGTAGACCTTCTCCATCACCACATCCACCTCTGGCCGGTCGCCAGAATCGCGTTTGACCTCAGAAATCTTCTTCGCAACCTCGAGTGAACTTGCATCGTTCAACTCCCCAAAGATCGTATACTGACCGTCAAGCCAACGGGGGGTTCCCACGCATACGTAGAATTGGGTCGATGCGCTGTTAGGATCATTCGTCCGAGCTGCCGCGATGATGCCGGGAGCATGATGAAGTTCGGCATGAAATTCGGCGGGGACGGTGACCTCGTTGGACCGGCCCAAGCCCCATTGGGATTTGTCAGGAAATTTGCTGTTGAAATCCCCACCCTGGATCATGAAATTGGGGATGACACGATGGAACTTCAAGCCATTGTAAAACCCCTGTTCGACCAACTTCTTGAATTGGGCCACCATTTTCGGCGCGGCCTTCGGATAGAGGCGCATGGTCATTGTGCCCATGTTAGTCTGGATAATCACCAGGTCCTTGTCGGGGGCCTTGAGCCCATCCGCTTGAGGGCTGTCGACCCCGTTTGCGCTGGAGACAAGCAAGAATTGCATGAATACCAAGCCGAAGAGAAACAAACTTGAAAATAACATCAGGAAGAACCGGTGTTTCGACATGCAATACAACTCCTTTCTGAGGAATGGGACTGGAACTCTCTCGACCCCATTGGCGTTCTCGCGCTGTGACGTTGAGTTTCCGTGAGGTGGGACTCTTCGCCCAATACATCGACTCTCACACCTCTCAACTTCGCGTGACGCGTCGTGCTTGCATCAGGCGCTGTTCCACAGGAAGAGCGAACCTAGAGTATCGCGAGATGCGTATTCTGCCTGCGAGCGTCAGAATAATCAAGAAAAGAAAGAGGATTAGTAGTTGTAGGCTTCCCACGGCAAGTTTCAGGGAATTCTTCGATTTTGGAGAGGGGAACTCGGTTCCTCTCTAACAGCCTGCCCCGTGTGCTATAGTTACTTCCTCAAGCCAGGAATGAGTGGGAGGAATCTGAGAATTGTTTGACTCGATCAAAAAAGTTCTCTCGGGAGATATTTCGAAAAACTCTTCTGACAAGGGAGCCCATCTTGACGCGCTTCAG
>JBAVHJ010000579.1:0-8032 GCA_049685715.1 Terriglobia bacterium
ACCCAGGTCTCACCCGTTCCGACCCATACGGTATTTGGGTTGGAAGGGTCAATGGTCACCGCGCCGATCGACTGGCTGTACTTGTCAAACACCGGTTTGAACGTGGTCCCGCCGTTCACGGATTTCCAAACACCTCCACTGGCCGAGCCGACGTAAAAAGTCAGACGGCCTTTTTCCATGACCGCATCAATTGATGAGATTCGACCGCTCATCACGGCAGGCCCGATCGAGCGGGCCTCCAGACCGGAGATTGTGTCGGAGTCGACTTTAACACCCTCTGTCTTGGGGGTTTCCGTTTGCGCCATTAAAGCAGCGGGAAAGCTGAACAAGGCGAACGCCAAGAGGCAGGGAATGACATTTTTCATGAGGCGGATCTCCATGGAGAAAAATCCTTTCCGGAGTTGAGGGTTTCGAACTGTAATGGCATGAAAGCATGCGTCGCGTGTCGACCGCTCCGGCCCGCTTGCTTGAATGCCGACATTCAAGGAAATCATGAATGAAGGTTGCCTTCTCCAGGAGAGACGCGGGTCGGATCCCCCCGGAATATTCCAACTCAGGAACCTCAAACCCGTCGGGAGTCCCGGGTTTCAGGAGGAGCAGAACACCCTCACTGCTTTTCTTCCGGTGGCTTCTTTCCCTCCACCTTCTTCTCGTCCGGCTTAGGCTCTTCTTTCTTCACCTCGGGCATCTTGAATCGCGCATCATCAAGGGCCGGATTGATTTCCACCTTTTCGATGACTATTTTCTGCTTCTGCGGGACCCCTTTCACACTCGCCTCAAAGGAAAAGGGAATCACGAGACCTTCGACCTCCTTATAGTCGCCAAGGGTGGTTTCCGAATCCCGCTCAGTCCCCCGAATGGTACGCTTGCTTTCCTGTTTTAGCTGAAGGTAAGAATCGGTGTCCAGATACAAATAATCGACGTCCCCATTTTTCAAAGTGACCTTGAGCTTATAAGCATCAGTCCCTTCTACGGGTTCCTTGCCCAGGAACTCCACTTTGTTGCCTTTCTCCTTGTAATCGACCAGTGGGCCGTCAAAATCCGCCTCTTCGATCACCGACTTCAGTTGATCTTCCCCCATGAGTTCAGGGTCCTTTTTTCCCCCAAACGGCATGACCATCCAGCCTGTTTTGCCGTCATAGGCCTGAATCCCGGTGAGTCCCTGGATGGTGAACTCCAGGCGCATGCTATTGGGGCGTTTTTGCTCCATGACTGAGGGGGCTTCCAGACCTTCGCCCACTATCATTTTGCC
Organism: Terriglobia bacterium; assembly: GCA_049685715.1. Lineage (GTDB taxonomy): Bacteria > Acidobacteriota > Terriglobia > JAIQFV01 > JAIQFV01 > JAIQFV01. Next base: position 1,253 of record JBAVHJ010000579.1, read on the forward strand.
GGTATAGCGAATCGTCTTTACAGCTTTCAGCTTTTCTATCCCTCCCCGGGCCTGGATGTGTTTATTGACGACTTCATCGGCGGTTTGTGCCGTGGCGGTCAGCGTAAGCATTGTCAAACAGCAAAGAATCAGAAGAAATCTTCGGACCATGGAGCATTCTCCTTGAATGGGTTTGCGGAATCTTCAAATGGGTTCGGTGGACCTAATACCCCGTTTCTTTGAGTCGGAGTGGCCCGCAGAACTTCCGTTTGGTGTGTTGATCGGGCCTCTATAATACCGGAATTCGTGAAACGGGCTATTATGCAATACGGATGAGGATACCTGTAAGTTTCGCGACCTGAAAGAATCCGAAACGGAGAAGAAAATACAGGCGCTGTCCATTTGGAACAAATACACCCTTGAACCTGACTTCCAGGATTTCAGCAAGAGACTCCTGGCGCTTCCGGAAAACTTCGCGGGAAGAGAAATCAGAGGCCTGGCTTCAGAACGGCGGCTGATGGGAAGGCTTCGCATTGGGGGCGAAAACCAATCCTCCTCCAGTATAGATTTTGGAGTTCAGAATGAATCCTGCACTGTCTGATGCCTTGCGGCGGACAACCATGTGGAAGGAATCGATGTCGTTTCCTGCAGGTCGCCAGTTTGGGATGGCTCTGGCTAAAGGCGTAGGAAAAGCGGTGGCCTCCTAAGATCAGACCATCCCGCTCGGATGAAGCAGTGACCCTCCACTCAGGGTCACCGCTTGCTCTGCTGAGTCCCGCTCGGGACTATCTTCCCCTGCCCAAGCGCGGCCGGCGGCGTGACGAACTTCAGGCCGGGGGTGAAAGCTCTCGATCCTGAGAGGGTTAAGGCCGTGCCTCGAAGACGCGGTTGAACGGCGTCTCAGTGGCGCGCCTGAACCGGGTGAAGCCGGCGGTGGTAACCACCATCCGGAGTTGTTCTTCGGTGGCGATCGTGCCCAGCGCCGTCTGCCCCGAGGCGATGGCGTTGGGAGTGCAACAAAGAACTGAAGCGCCCGAGAAGACCCGTCCCACCGGATTAAAGTTGCCTTCAACTTTTTCCGAAGCCATGGGTTCCACGATGAGAGTGGTTCCGTTTGGCGCGAGCGTTTCCAGGGCGCGCTTCAGCGACCCGGTTGGCTCGCCCAGATCGTGAAGGCAATCAAAGAATGCAACGAGGTCGTATCCTGATCCGGGGAAGTTGGTGGCCCCCGCGATGTCGAAGGTCACTCGATCGGCCACTCCCGCCGTGAAAGCTGCCTTGCGGGCATGGATGATGGAAGGGGCGTGATTGTCGAAGCCGAAGAATCGGGAGTTGGGGAAGGCTTGGGCCAGAATGAGGGTGGAGGCGCCGTGGCCGCAACCAATATCCGCCACCTTAGCGCCCGCTTCCAGTTTCGCCTTGACCCCCTCCAGCGCGGGGATCCAGCTGGAGACGAGATGGGCGGCATACCCGGGACGAAAGAATCGTTCGGTCCCTTCGAAGAGATCGTCGTCATGTTCGCCCCAGAACATTCCCTTCCCCGTCTGAAAGGCCTCGGCGATGCGTCCGCTGGACTTCATCATGGCGGTAATCACCTGGAAACCGCCGCAAACAAAGAACGGACTGCGGTCATCAGCCAGGGCCATGGCGTGCTCGGGAGGCAGCGAGTATCGCTTTGTCGCCGGGTCATAGTCGACATACCCTCCAGCTGCCTGATTGACCAGCCAATCTCGGACATAGCGCTCGTTCGTCCCGGTGCGCTGAGCAAGCTCCACCGATGTGAGCGGAGCGGATCCTGCCATGGCCTTGTAGAGCCCGAGCTTATCGCCGATGACCACCAGGGCGGCGCTCACCGCGGCACCGAAGTCGTTGACGGCTTTGCCGAGGAATGCTTCTACTTTTGATTGATTGAACGCCTGTTGAGTTGCTGTCATTTTTTTGCTCCTCCTTAATGACCTGGGTCTTGCGGTCATTCTTCGTTGATATCATGAAACCTTGCAGGGGGTGCTTATGGAACCAATCGTAAATACGCACTGAATTGGAGGATCGAAAGAAGGCCGGCGATGAGTTTCGCGAGGTGAGCCCAATGGGAATACTTCTCAAGCCAGCCGCACATTTCCTCCTCGATCAGAAGCCTGGCACATCGGCTGTCAGCAGTTTCCCGCCGGCCGTTTGGCGCGATCCTCACTTGGAAAGGCCTCGCAGGGAGAGTTTGAACAACCCTGAATCTCATCAGGGGATTAATCAGATTCAATTAATGAATTAAAATGTCCTTTAACTTGGTAAGATCCTATTGTGAGCCTCCTTTTGTGTCAAGTCATATCGTGGAGTGGCCAGCAAAAGATGATTTCCTAATTCACGCGGAGTGACCTAAAGTTCAGCTGTTCGGTCCTTCGTTCACCTTGTTTGAACACCCTACGACCGGCCTGCATCGAGACGACACTGGACTCCTTTGAGAGGTTTGCTGGAAGCGGATGGACTTTCATGCAGAAAATGCAGCTAAAGGACCTTAACCTTATGCAGTCCACGGGTATAATGTGTGTCGAACAAGACGGTCCTCTGGCGACATAACCCAGAGGATTCTCTCGCACTGATTGTAGTCAAGATGATAGGAACACCAACAGTGCAACTGTCGAGAAGAGGAATCGCTCAATAAAGGTAGGATCAATCCGATGACATCAAGTCAAAATCCTCCAAGTCAATCGAACAAAACCATCGTTGCCTTTCTCGATGGGCGTCGCTTGAAAGGCTATATCTATAATTTTTCTGCCATTAAGAACTCCTTTCGCCTCCTCCCCGCTGAAGACCCATTTCATCAAAAGGGAATTGAGGTGGAGATGAAAGACCTCAAGGCAGTTTTTTTTGTGAAGGACTTCGTTGGGGATCCAGATCACCAGAGGGTACCTCTTGCGGAACTGCCCAAACATGGTCGCAAGATTGAAGTGATCTTTAGTGATGGCGAGGTCATCCAAGGAGCAACGGAAACCTACAACTCCCAGAAACCCGGCTTTTTCATGTTCCCCGCCGATTCCAACAGCAACAACCTGCGAATATTCATCGTCAACAGTAACGTCCGCGAGGTAAAGAACCTCTGATCCGTTTCGGCGATCCTATACTTCCTTCTGAAACAAGGATTCAAACTGGTCAAAAGTTGGTAGGCCTCCCATTTGCTTTGTCATCTCATGACGACAAAAAAATGGGAGCCCCCAGCAGAGGGGCCCCGACAATGATGGTGACAATCTTTGCCACGACGGCGAAAAGATTCTTTATATCGACGATGAGGACGAAAGGCGAGGCCATAGATGTCAGAGCGAGCAGACGGTTGGTGAGGCCGCGCAACATCTCGAAAGAAGGAAGAATGATGCGCTTTGACCGCCGTCACGGTGCCTCGAGTTCGCCCCCCGCCCTGTGCGGATGGTTGGAGCCCAGCCCGCCTCTCTTTTTGAATTGTTAAGGCTCCGCGCTGAGCTATTCGGAAACCAAGCCTTCCGGGCTGGACACCTTTGGATCAGTCATACCACCAGCGCGCAGATGCAGGTAGCCAGCCGCTCCCATGACGACCAGAAACCCCGCGATGAGGCCGTAGAGGTTCCGCACCCCGGTCCAATTCGCCACTTTTCCCGAGATGGAGCCGCGGACGATCTGGAAAATTGTCATCAGCGAAATACCGGTACTGCTGACACGGCCCAGAATCGCCTGTGGCGTCTCCTCTTGGACCAGTGTTTGGGACGGGATCATCACGGCGCTGACAGCAAATCCTAGGGCAAGGCTCGACACCAGCGCCGTCGGCGCGGTCGCTGCCACGGCGAGCAGAAAAATACCTATGCCACAACCAATAATTCCCACCGACACCAACAGCGCCCGGGACCACTTCTGGACGAATCGGCCGATGAGGAGAGCACCGATGATCGTGCCGAGCCCGACCAAGGCCACGAGGGCTCCAAACACCTGCGACTCAGAGTGCAAAATGTCGCGGACATAGACGGCGATTAAGGCATCAAACGCCCCCGCGGCCAGGAGCGTCACGGCCATGACCACCGTCACGAAGCGAATGGACGGCTGGTTCCAAATGAAATAAAATCCTTCCCTCATATCCCCCAACAGCGCCCGGATCCCTTTGACTGAATCTTTCGGAACGCGGTTCAGAAGGAGGGTCGAAAGGAGACCCGCCGAGATCACGAACGACAGGCCGTCAAGGTAAAAACAGACTTTCTCCCCGGCCCATGCTACAAGGAATCCCGCTACAGCCGGGCTGATGATCTTGTTGAAGTGAATGGACTGAGTGTTCGCAGCATTCGCCACCAATAACTCGTCCTTGCCCACCAGCACCGGTATCGCGGAAGTTTGCGCCGGCATGAAGAAGCAAGACACCGCACTCAGACCGAAAAAGAGAAGATAGAGCAGCGAGAGATCGTGAACCAGCCCCAGCATGACAGCCAGGACGGCGCGAATCAGGTCGCTCGAGATCATGGTCCACTTGAGGTTCCAGCGGTCAACAAGAACGCCGGCCACGGGCCCGAGAAGGGCCCAGGGAATCCCATAAGCGAGGAAGATGCCCCCCACTTGATACGGCGTTCCGCGCAATCGAAAGGCCATCAGGCTGAACAATGCCAACAACGCGAGCCAGTCTCCAAAGTTGCTGATGTATTGCGCCAGCCACAGTGCAAAAAACTGCTTGTTCTTCAGAACCTGACGAAATGTGACCGGCGCGGCTTTTTCTTCCATGGATGCTTGTGGCCCCGGTCTCTTCAATAAACCCGATATCCAAAGTTAAACGTCATGCCTTTCCCCAAAACCGTAAAGGGAGATTAAATGAATTCAGCTCTTCTCTGACGAGTCAGGACCAGAATCGACCATGGTCGCTCCAATGCGTTGGCGTCCCGGTGCTGGCGCGGGTCGAAATCATTGGAGCATTGTTCCCGAGTTCGCAGACCCGCTGGCCCTCTTGAATGCACATTCAGCAGCCATCAGGCATCAAGTTCTTTACGTTTTCTGCTGTTTTCTAGTTCGCTCTGGATGAGTCCTGGCGGGCATCGCGACCACTATGAAGGCCGAAGACAGAAAAGGGCCAGGAGCACGGAGGTCTTGTTTGTTCGTGCCCGCAGGCCCTTCACCCTTTGTACGCCGATTCTATTCCTCTGTGTAAAAGGGGACTTGAACTCACCCGGTATCGCTCCATGGAAAACCTCTCCTTGAAACGGGAAATTTTCCACGAAATTTGGTCGCTGCATATGGCGACCCTTACCCCGATGAGTGCTCCCCGCATGTCACATTCTTAAGAAGACAGCAAATTGAAACTCCTCGATCTGTCCTTAGTGGCCGGTGACAGCAATCCACCTCCCGGCGGACGTGGTCACGAAAACGATGGGGGCAAAGCAAGGGCTTGGAACATCGACCTTGGCTTCGATTCTGGCATCCCCGGCTGGAGTGGCTGGAAAATCTTCGGTGCTGACGACGATCGTGGTAGGCTTGCCTGTAGCGTCGATGCTCTGACAGCTCAGAGCTGCCCGGAAATTGGGTAGTGGATTTTGTCCGGTTTTAACTAGCACTAAACCCCTGACGTGGACCTCAAGCTCGCCCTCTGAATTGAGTTCCCCGCGGCCTTCTGAGATTGTCCACGCTGCTCCTGCGCCAAGGACACCCTGGATGGGAGTCTGTGGAGTGGCGGATCCCAGGAAAGGTCCCGATACACCTACCATTGTTTTGAATTTGAGAATACCTGAGTCGTCCGAATCGGCCCAGACGACACTGGCCAATAGCATCCCCAATAGCAACACAAGTATCTTCTTCATGTTTTACCTCCGATTGAGATTATTTAGAATCTCGAAGGGCAGTGCAATTTCGTCACCAAGTAATTGTGCGCGCTCATACGATGACTGCGTTTCGTTGATATGTATGGAGGAAGTTTATAAAATTGACCAGAAACCGTGCTCTTGTTTTCAGCTTCTTCTACCAAAATTTGTATTCCTCTTCGGATTCTCTCCCGTTTTACGGAGCGGGGTGAGCAAGGTCACGCCGATCAACTTTGAAGATTTTCTGGTTTCTTTCTTTCCGCGGCCGATAAGTACACAGGAGAGGGTGATGAGGGCAAGAGGGAATGGTTTGAGTAGCTTAAATGTAATCTTTGCGTAGAGCCTGTTTGGAGATTTGCCAACGCCACGCCGAGTCCCAGAAAGCGCGCAGTTCCAAACGTAGTGTGCATTGAGAGAGGCGGCATTGTAATGGTTTTTGACACAGCGCCGCGTGGAACCCCAGAGGCCCATCACTCACTGCGAGAAGAGATTTCGAATACCATCTCTCTTGTCACCACCTGAGTGTGAGACGTCACAAAAACCCGCACCGGGCATTTTGCGGTGAGGGGGAGGATTTTATGAAGAAACTGGCACTGTGGTTGGGTGTGGCCGTTGTAGTGGTATTTGTGGGTGGACTCGTCTTTGAGATGGCTCCCGGTAGCCCCGGAACTCCGCCTGCCAACGCCGCCCTGCAAAAAGGTTGGTTGACGCACCAGGATCCGTTGGGATTCTCGGTAAACCTTCCTCCCACCTGGAAAGTTCACACCGACCCCGCAACAGGGCGCATTGAATTTCTAGGAGACCCCGGAACGCAAGTGATCGTGTGGCCCCTTTTTGTTCCTGCCTCACTTGATCCGAGTTCTGCATCGTCCGTATTGTTGAAGCTGGCAACGAAAATCTGGCCGGAGGCCGGGTGGAAGACACCTCAGGAGTCCGGACGTTCAGCAGTTCGCACGCGTGGAAACGACGGAAATCATGCTTGCATCGCCATCCTTACATGGGCAACCAG
>JBAVHJ010000580.1:0-6457 GCA_049685715.1 Terriglobia bacterium
CTATTATCCACGTCTCAGTTTGGGGGTCCACTCCACTGTCCCGAATTTCCATAAGAGACTGCGGCGGGCGGTTGCGGAGGCTGAGGCGTAAGGAGAGGGTACAAAAAAATCTGTCGCCCCTCCGGGGCTTTGCCGTGTAGGGTGGGGTTACCCCGGGCTTGCTCCACAAAAAGCGTGGAGCAGCGCCCGGGGCTACATTCTTCCCTGCCCTCCGGGCCTGGATTTTTCCCTTGAAGCAGAATTTGGAAGCAAGATGCTGGGCCTATGCGCCGCAGCGCACTGGCCCTCCGACCCCACACCTTTGCCTTGGAGCAGGACTCGAAGCAAGACCCTGCTTACATTCATCCAGGCCGTTTAGGCCTGGAGTGTTGCCTTGAAGCAGAATTGGAAGCAAGACCCTGGGCTAAGCGCCTCAGGCGAACTCTACGGGCTTGGAGTGTTGCGGCAAGGTAGATTTGAGAGTAACAGCAGGGCTCGATCCTTCCCGGTTTTTCGGGGATGGAGCCGCGCACCAAAGGTATCTGTTTGATCGGAGGTCCCAAGGAGGGAGATCGGTGAGCAATTTCTGGCGAGGGGTGTTTGGGGCGTTTGCACTGATGGGAATGCGGGATGTCGGGATTGATGACCCTCGTGAGGAGGAGCCCTTGTTGCTTGTCGATCAAGATGTGGATGATGAATTGAGATGCATGTGGTGTGGATGCGAGATATCGGAGTGCCCGTGTTTGCGCGCCGGCAAGGAGGAGTGAAGCTGTTAAACGCCTGTTTCTTTTGGGGAAGAACGCCTAAACTCAAGAAGCGCTGACGGCGCCTATCTCTCTTGTCCTATTCGTTGCTCCGGAGGTGCGGTCGCTATATTTCTTCGAAGAGATGATGTGATGGAGCTTAGAGCCCAGTGGGGCACTTGTGGCATCTACTTGCACCGGGGTGACATCACCGCCCTGGATGTAGAAGCGATTGTCAATGCGGCAAACCCTTGGCTCATGGGCGGGGGAGGCGTGGACGGCGCGATCCACCGGCGAGGCGGAACGAAGATTCTGGAAGAGTGCCAGAAGATCATGGCCGCTCGCCAGACCACTCTGTCGGCCGGGGAAGCGGTTCTCACCGGCGGAGGAAACTTGCCCGCCCGATACGTCATCCACACCGTCGGACCGGTCCACGGGCAGGAGCCGCGCGATCGGGCCGAGGCGCTGTTGGGGGCTTGCTACCACAACGCCCTGGCGCTGCTGCGGCAGCACGGGGCGCGGACGATCGCTTTTCCCTGTATCAGCACAGGCGCATTCGGTTATCCCCCGGTCGAGGCTTGCGCCGTGGCCTTGGGGGCGGTTCGCAAGGCAGTGGAACAGTTCGGGGAGTGTGATGAAGTGATCTTCTGTACGTTCGAGGAGGGCGATTTCCGGATCTACGAGGAGGCCTTCGGAAGAATGTCAGAATAGGGATCACTGGAATCCGCCCTTGTACCGGATTTTTCACGACCGGGAGGTTGTGGAGGCTGGTGGACAAGGAATAGGTGCGAAAGAATCTTTCGCCCCTGACGGGGCTCTGCGTTCTTTGGGGATTCGTGACCCACGGCTGGCGCCGTGGGCTAAAGATCCGACGCCCCGCAAGCGGGGCTCAATGCGAACGGTCGACGCCGTGGGCCAATCCGCCTCCGGCGAACCTACGGCACGCGAAGCGGAACTTGGAGTTTGGACAATTGCACATTGTATGCAGGACTGTTTCAAATTCCCAAATTGTTTGTGCGAAAACTTGTAATGGCTGATCATCGTTTTCCCCCGGAGACGGCGAAAATGCATCCTTAGACCAAGCTTGGCGATTTGAAATGCAAGGCAGGAAAGGATGACTGCGATGATGACTTGCGAGGTCCATAAGATTCAATTGAAGAAGGCGAGGGTTCGAGTTGTCTATGGACTGCCGCTGGAGGCGGTTGATCCGAAAGCTCGCAAGGCCAGAACACAATTCCCCAATGCAAACAGTTACGCCGGGGGTGGCTGCATTGTGTCTCGAGAAGCGCCCAGGACAGAGGAAGTTCTTTATTGTCCGGAGTGCAGAATCGCCGAAAAGAAATGGCGAACCAGTATCTGGTAGAGCACAAAAGGAAGCGTCGGTAGAGCTGCAGGCGTCGTTGGAAGGCACCTGGGTTGTCAGTGGGCGGAATAGGAAGATCATGATTCAGCATTTCCTTAAGGTTTGCACGTTCTTTCATTCCCTGCAGGCGGCCATAAAAAGCGCCTCTTTCGCCCCTGACGGGGCTCTGTGTTTTTGGGGGATGGTAACCCATGGCTGGCGCCGTGGGCTAAAGATCCTGCGCTCCGCAAAGCGGAGCTTGTTAAGTATCGGGTGATTAAACATCGGGTCGGACCAAGCTAAGTTGCATTAGGATAAGAAAATAATTGCCCAAACTGGGTATTTTCGAGGCTTGTAAGCTCGAGATAGTCCTGAATTTCCGTCTGGAGGTCAATTCAACCCCACAGCACAGTAGCTTATCTTGCTGTTTCTTGGTCTAGGCAATGGGGGACACCATATGAAAGCTCCCGAAAATCTGGCTCGCAGAACAAAGGATGTGACCTATGAATGCCGTTGCTCCTCCCTCGGGTCGCCTCATCGTGAAGCGATCCGGCCATAGCATCACGAAGCAAATTCCAAAGCCGGTCGTGATCATCGATACGCGCGAAAAGACTCCATTTGAATTCTCCCGTTACGGGAATTGGATCGCCGGAACCCAGGTCCGGAAGCTCGAAGCCGGAGACTACAGTGTCGTTGGAATGGAACGTCTGTTGTCGCTGGAGCGGAAGAGTCTGACAGATCTGATCACGACGTTGATGCAATGCCGCCTCACTTTTTTCAAATCCTGTGAGCGACTGGCGAAGTATCGCTGGCGCGCCTTGCTGGTGGAAGCAAGTTACGAGGACATCAAATCGCCTTACGAAGAGGAGTTGTGCACTCTGGCGCATCCCAACGCTATCACCGGATCCCTCGACGCACTTGAGGCCCGTTATCAAATCCCCGTGATTTATACTTCGCGGGATCGAGCCTTGGCCGAGGAAAAGGCGGCCAGTTGGCTCTCCAAACATTTTACCTATTGGTACTTGGAGAAAAACAGGATGGGGAGAGTACTGCAGGAGGGGGATTTGTGAGGGGGGCCTTCGGCAATTCATTCGCTACGATGCGGAAATTCGGCATTTGTTTCATCCGCAGATTTCGCGGATGACGCAGAAGGATTTGCGAGAAGGGGAAATAAAATTCGGGACGGCCGCGAATAAACGCCATAGTTACAGGTGCTGTGGGGGAATGTTGCTGAGGCTGGAGAGTAAGGAAGAGAGGGCGTAAGGATCTTTCGCCCCTGACGGGGCTCGATGTTTTTTGGGGATGGTAACCCACGGCTGGCGCCGTGGGCTTAAGATCCTACGCTCCGCAAAGCGGAGCTTGAAACTCTCGACAATCCCGAATTTCCGTCCGGTGATTAAGCATTTGTTAAACATCGGATCGGACCAAGCTAAGTTGCTTTAAGATAAGAAGACAATTGCCAAAACCGCGGAGCAAAGCGGAGCTTTGAAGTTGGACATTTGCGCATTTATTATTCGGGAAAGACGGGGGTTCACCGCGGTGGCGCAGAGGAATTCGGGCCCATCCCGAATTCCCTTTAGTTGAACGGCACGGTGACTGTCTGACCGCTATCATTCATGAAAGGAATGATCTCGGTTCCGGGGCTGGTGGAAGTGCTGATGGAGATGATCTGGGTGGTGAACCCCCCACCGTTCACCACCTGCGGAATGTACAGCAGCCCGGTAGGGGGATTATTCAAATCCGCCACCGGCAAGGTCGAGAACAAGTTGTCGCCGCGCTGATTGGCCGTGAGTCGCAAGGTCACCGGTGCAAGGGGGACGTTGCTGGTGATGTTCAAGACGCCTTGAAAGTTTGTGGGGACGGCCGGGGAGGCGGAGGCGAAAATTTGCTCTATGAATTTGGCGAGGTGTCCGTTCGCCGGCATCTGCACCGTCGTGGATTGAGTGTACGACCCATCAAAACTCACGAGGTTAAACGTCACGGTTGCCGCGCTCGAGGCGCCGTTGGCATTCACGACGGCAACGCCCGTGTCCCGCAGCAACGGAGAAGAGGCGCGCTCGATGTAAACTCGCGCCGCCGTTGTCCTGGGTGCATTCAAAACGCCTGCCTGCGAAGCCAATCCCCCGGCCCCGTTGTTGGAAGCGAACACGGCGGCCCCGGAAGGAAGTGGGCCGCCCGTCGAGGTGACCAGGGCATAGGCCACTTTGAGGGTGCCTGATCCGCTGGTGGAGAACTTCTGCATGCCGTTACCCGGAATGGAATAATTGAGCGTTGCTTGCGGCCCGCTGCCAAAATCCAACGAGGCGGGATTTCCGTTGTCGTCAGCAAAAGAGATTGTCCCGGCGATGGCCGATGCGGTGGTGTTCATCAAAAGGATCTCGGTCGGCGTTCCCCCTCCATCGACGATTTGCGAAAAGACAAGATTACCGCTGCCAGGAGGCGGGACGGTGAGGTCTGCCACCGGCAGCGCGCTGAAAATCTGTTCTCCATGGGCATTGTTGGCGGCGCGCAGGGTGACTGCGGCAAACGGGCTGGTCGAACTGAAGGTCACGGTCCCGAGAAACGGGCTCGTCAGTGCTGAACAGCCCAGTTGATTGACAAACAAAGCGACATGACCGAGACCCGCGATTTGCTGATTGAGGCAGGGTGTTGATGTGGCTCCATTTTGGGAGGTCAACGTCACATTGACCGTCATGGGACTCGGACCTGTGTTCACCAAAGCGACCCCGCTGTTGCTGCCGCTCGCTTGATCATAATCCACGAAAATCCGGGCGGACGTAGTGCTGCCGCTGGCTGGAATGCCGGCCTCCGTCACCAGAAAATTATTCTGAGTGAGCGCAAAAATCGCGAGGGTTACCGGATCCGTGGGAGTCGTCGCCATCACTTGCCCATAGCTGACGGACAAGGGGCCGGCTCCCGTCGATGTCATCGTAAATCCTCTGCTGGCAGGCAGGGCCGCCGGTGTTTCAGGGTAATAGACCATCACATACAAATTGTTCCCCACGACATCGGTCCCCTCAAAGCCGTTGCCAAAGGAAAAGCTATACTCAAAGCCGGGGGCAGGGCCTGGGCTTCCACCCTGGCAGGGGGATGGACCGTCGGGCGGCTCACAAGACGACCAGTAGAGATAGGGCTGAACATTGTTGAACGGACCGATGTTGATATCCGGTGTCGCGACTACGGAAGTTCCCTGGCTCAGCCCCAGCTGGTTATAGAACAATTCCCCCATCGGGCTGCCGGTGCAGCCAAAAGCGGCAAGGCCGCAAGGGTCAGCGGTATTGGTTGGGGCCAACTCCCAGTTTGTGTGGCCGAGCCAGCCGGCGCCGCCATTGAACGTGTTCATGCCGTTGATCCAATTCAGCGCCGTGGTGTGCGACATCGATCCGTCCGGATTGATGCACTGAGTTCCATCCGGTTTGACGCACTGTGCGCCGAAGGGCTGGGTCATCGCCAGATCGGCGTTTGCCACCCAGGTTACGTCTGCGACCGGATCATAGACGGTCTGCCCGTCAGCGCTGACTTGTAAGGTTCCCTTGCCACTGGCCGTGTAAGTAGTGCCGGGCGCTTTGCCTTTGATCATGGGCAGCACATACATATAGTGGTTATCGACATTGCTGCCCTCCCATCCGGTGTTGAATGAGAAAGTGTTAAAACCCTTGGAACTGTCTGCATTGGGTGTAGCGGACCAATAGAGATAAGGCTGGAAATTGCTGAAGGGGCTAACCGTGTTGTTTGGGATTGGAACCGCGGTGTTGGGATAATGAAGCCCAAACGCCAGATAAAACAACGACCCCATCATGCTGTTCATGCAATTGAACCCAAAGTTACCTTGCGGCCCGGTGGCGCGGCACGAACTGTCGAGTAAAGGCGTGGTTGGAAGAGTCCAATTGTTGTGCCCCAGGTAGCCCACACCGCCGTTCAGGCCATTCAAGGCCGCCACCCATTGAACCGCTGTCTTATAATCCATCGAGCCGTTCGGGCTAATGTTGTTGACCCCGAATCTTCCTGCTGCCGTGCCTGCCAGATTGGCGTTCGCCAGCCAATTCACTTTCATGACCGTGTCGTAGACGGTCTGACCGTCGGCGCCGGGTATCAGCGCGGCATGGGCGTTGGGCACAGCAAGCACGCTGAAGCTCAAGGCAGACAACAGGACCGCAATCCTCGTGAATTTCATTGCTTCTCCCCTGTGGAAATTGATAAACGACCTCCGGAGCCCGGAGGCTTTACATACAGCGGCGAGCCCGCATTCCATGGATTATCTGGAACCCAACCGTATGATGTAGAGTATGAATTGGAGGGATTAGTTTAACAACAAAAGATCAAAGTTCAAAGAGAAAGTCCAAGGTCCAAAGCGGAAACGGGTCAGACCTGGACATAGGACATTGAGACAAGT
>JBAVHJ010000581.1:0-2663 GCA_049685715.1 Terriglobia bacterium
CCATTAGCCGCCTCCGGCAGTCCTATTGCAGGAAAAACGGACAGCGCAGCGACCCGCAGCAGCAGTTCGTTTTCAGCGGTCGGTTGAAGATCCGGGACCTTCAAAAACAGGGTGAGGGAGGCCAGCGGAGTGGCGTGCTGCTCCTTCACGACTAACACGAGATCGTTGTGGTAAATCACCTTTGAATAGGATCCATGGTCCTCCCGCGACTTGAAGTTCCCGACCAATTGCGATGGGGCAGACTGAGTCGATCCCTTCGCGCCGGCGGGGTTCGGCTTGCGCGGTTGTGACCGGGAGGATTGAGCAGGAAGATTCAGTGGAAGGGTCAGGAAGGCCAGACAGAAGAGGAACACGGAAAAATGGCGGGCTGGATTGTTGTGAAGAAAAGTCCAGGGTGACGAATTTCGTCGCCTTCTAATGAGGAGGTCTCCTTTCAACCGCCCTTTGTGAATTTGGAACTGAAACATGAGACGGACCTGGGACAACCCTGCCGACAGCACCTACCTCGCCTCCGGCAACATCTCGATGGCGTAGTCGTGAGCAATGGTAAGGTTAAGCCTTGCGAGATCGAGCTGAAAATAGAAATGCGAAGTGTAGGCAGGAATGTCGGCAATAGTTGGGACCGTGCCGGAAAACAACACCGCCCCGTTGAAGTCGAGGTTTAAAGGGCAGCATCGAATCAGCGAGCCCAGTCGCATCAGGTCGGCGACAAAGGCCGACTGGTATGGAACCTTTCGATCATACGAGGCCACCGAGGAACTCAGCCGAAGCTCGTCCCGGTAGGAGCGTATTTCACGATGCAGGATCATCTGCCGTGCCATGACTTTGGGGCACAGCTGTTTGGACTTTGCGAATGAAAACGCCTCTGCCTGTCGATCGCAATGATCACTTCCCACCGTGAGATAAATCTCATCTTCAAATTTGAGCGCAACGTACTCCACTTCACCCGACGTGTGCTTTCCCTGGACTACAATCTTATTCTCATTGGTCAACAGGTAGGGGGAGACCGGGATGAAATGAGGAGATCGTTCCAGGGAACTTTCCTCGTTCTTCTCGATTGATGCCTTCTGGTCCCCGCCAAGAACCTGCTTCCATCCGGAGAATTCAGCACAGACAACCAGCTTGGGCTCAAATTCCACAGTTCTCTTGTGGTCCGTCTCGATCGACACAATTTCCAATGTGAGTTTCATCGGTACTCCAGCTTGATGGCGCGGTCGTCATCGCCCAAGTCTCGCATATGAATATCAATGGAATCGTGGATTTCAAAAGGAGGCAGTTTTTCGGCCCACTCTACGATGACATACATGGAGTCATCAAGGAGTAGTTCCTCGAGCCCCAGTCCTTCAACCTCCCGAGGATCATCGACGCGATACAAATCCACATGTTGAACGATGCGGTGGTTGGCATGATATTCCTGAATCAGAGTGAAAGACGGGCTCACGATGTCGTCCGGGTCTTCGACGCCCAGGCCGCACACCAACCCTTTCGCCAAAACAGTCTTGCCGACTCCGAGATCCCCGAACAGAAGCACCTTCCTCGGGGCATCAAGGGACCGGCCCAGGTCGAAGCCAAACTGAAAGGTTTCCTCAGGAGAGTGCGTCGAAATTTCTTGATGGGAGGACTCCCTACGCTGAGACATCATCGAAATCATATCACAGGGTCGTGCGGCCCGACAGGCTTGTCGTTGCATGAGCGAGGTCACCTAACACTTCAGGAAGGGTGTCAATCAGGTCACTGGCCAGCATCGCCGTCTCGCCAAAACGATCACGGGCATGATCGCCGGCCTTGCCGTGAAGGAAGACGGCGGCTGCCGCGACCTGCGCAGGTGGAGCTTTTGGAAATTGGGAGAACAAACCGCCCATTATCCCGGTCAGGACATCTCCTGATCCTCCTTTGGCCATCCCCGGATTGCCGGTCGGGCAGACAAAGAGTTCCCCTTCAGGAGTGGCAATGATGGTCCGGAATCCTTTAAGCACCAGGATGACCTGATGCCGGGCCGCGAACTCACGGGCAAAGTTTCTTCGATCAGATTGGACAATCTGGGGGGTGGTGCGAATGAGCCGCGCGAATTCTCCGGGGTGAGGAGTCAGGATCAGGGTGCGGCCCTTCCCGTCCAACTCGGGCGTATGATCTACAAATGCATTGACAGCGTCCGCATCCAGAATCATCGGCAGTCGATAGCGGGCCACGACCCTTCGCATGAACTCCAGAGTATCAGCCTGTGCGGACATCCCTGGACCCATGGCAAGAACCGTCTTTCCCTGAAGCGCCTTGTCAAGGACGCCATAATCAAAGCATGCCAGATCAACGCTGCCCACCGGTGTTTCCGCCAACGGGATGGTCATGAGCTCCGGCATGGATTGGGCGACCAGGGGTTGAGCGCTGGCCGCGGTGGCAACAGTGACCAGGCCGGCCCCTACGCGTAAAGCAGCTCTGCCGGCCAGGGCGGCTGCTCCCGTCTTTCCAACCGAACCCGCTATGACGAGTACGTGACCGTAGGCTCCCTTGTTGGAGCCCGGCGGGCGAGGGGCGACGACAAAGCGGCAATCCGAATCGGTCAGCCAGAAAAGCTTCTGGGCCGCAATCTCATCGATCAAGGAATCGGGGCTCCCGATGTCAATCACACGGACTTCTCCAGCCAACTCTGCCGCGGGAGGGAACGC
>JBAVHJ010000582.1:0-7315 GCA_049685715.1 Terriglobia bacterium
ATCTTTAATAACCTTCATCGAAGGATCGACCCGAGATTCCCATGATTTGGATCAGCAATTATAAACAGAAGTTGATGAGCGCGGAGCAGGCCCTCGACGTGGTGAAATCGAACGACCGGGTGTACATCCATCCCGGTTGCGCCGAACCGGAGGTTTTGGTCGAGGCGCTGATTGCTCGTGCGCCCAGTCTGCACAACGTGGAAGTGGTCCATCTGTTGACGATGGGCAATGCCGACTACATCAAGCCCGAAATGGAAGGACACTTCCGTCACAACGCCATGTTCGTGGGCGGAAATGTCCGCAAGGCCGTTAACGAGGGGCGCGCCGATTACACGCCGATCTTTCTGGGAGAGATCGAGGACCTGTTCTTAGATGGGTCCTTGCCCATTGACGTCGCCCTGATCCAGGTGTCTCCGCCTGATGAACACGGATTCTGCAGTTTCGGCGTGGGCGTCGACACCACCCTGACGGCCTGCCACGTCGCCAAGACGGTCATTGCGCACGTGAACGATCAAATGCCGCGCACCCTGGGGGATTCTTTCATTCACGTCCACAAGATTGATCGTATCGTGGAGTGCTCGCGCCCCGTGTTGGAAATCAAGCGCGTGGAGAGGAGCGACCTACATTGCGCAATTGGCCGCCACGCGGCTGGCCTGATTGAAGACGGTTCGACCCTCCAGCTGGGCATCGGGGGAATTCCGGATGCCGTGCTCTCCTTTCTACGGTCGAAGAAGGACCTGGGCATTCACAGCGAGATGTTCTCCGACGGGGTCGCTGAACTGGTCGAAATGGGCGTGGTTAACAGTGAGCGGAAGACGCTTCACCCCGGCAAGATCATTGCCGGATTCCTGTTGGGGACCAAGCGCGTCTTCGATTTTGTCGACAACAACCCGCTCTTCGAATTCCACCCGACGAAATACGTAAACGATCCTTTTATCATCGCGCAAAACGATAAGATGGTGGCCGTCAATTCGGCCATCCAGGTGGACCTGACGGGTCAAGTTTGTGCCGACTCAATCGGCCATTCCGTTTACAGCGGAATTGGGGGACAGGTGGATTTCATTCGCGGGGCAGCGCGATCCAAAGGGGGCAAGCCGATCATCGCTCTTCCGGCGACGGCCAAAGACGGCACCGTCTCGCGAATCGTCCCCCGGCTGGATCCCGGCGCGGGTGTGGTGACCTCCCGCGGAGATGTGCATTACGTGGTCACGGAATTCGGGGTGGCCTCCCTTCACGGAAAAAACATTCGCCAGCGCTGCCTGTCCCTGATCGACATCGCCGATCCCCGCTTCCGGGAGGAGTTATTGGAGTTCGCTTTCAATCAAAAATGGCTGCGCCCGCAGGTACAGGTGCCCGTTGAGGTGGCCTGACCGGGACGTGGCTTCATTCCCCCGTTGGCCGGGGAAGAGGCAGGAACCTAAATTGCAGAGAGAGGATCTTCGGATGCCTAATCCAATTCGCGGAAAGATCGAAATTGCCCAGGACGAATGCAAAGGATGTGCCGTTTGTATCGATGCTTGTCCCCCCAAGGTCATTGCACTCACGACCGGACTCAATGTGCAGGGTTATCACCCCGCCCAGTATCTGGGGGACGGGTGCACCGGATGCGGGATCTGTTTTTATGTTTGCCCGGAACCCGGGGCGATCACTGTCTACAAGCATTATGACGAGGAACCCAAGACCCAGGGGGAGCGGGCCGCTTGACGCCTCGCCCCGGGAGGTCCGGCGCTCCTCAACGGCTTCTCTTTACACGTTTTTCATGCATTCATTCAAGCACCAGCAGTGTTCAGGACTAAAATCTCCGACACGGATAAACAAACATGAGCAAAGAACTGATTAAGGGAAATGAAGCGATCGTGAAGGGAGCGATCCTTGCAGGGTGCCGCTCTTATTTCGGGTATCCCATCACCCCTGCCAGCGAGATTGCAGAAGCAGCAGCTTACTACTTTCCGTTGGTGGGCGGCACCTTCCTGCAGGCCGAGAGCGAAGTCGCCTCCATTAACATGATCTACGGCGCCGCTTCGGTCGGAATGCGCTGCATGACCGCCTCATCAGGGCCGGGAATCAGCCTGATGCAGGAAGGAATTTCGTATCTCGCGGGTTCCGAACTGCCCTGCGTCATTGCCGACATTATGCGGGGGGGGCCGGGCCTGGGAAACATCGGACCAGAGCAGGGTGATTACAACCAGATGGTGAAAGGGGGTGGCCACGGCAATTATCACAATATCGTGCTTGCTCCCAACTCCGCCCAGGAGATGTGTGATTTGACCATGTTGGCTTTTGAGCTGGCCGATAAGTATCGCAATCCCGCCGTTGTGCTGGCGGATGGCTACATCGGACAGATGATGGAACCAGTGGATTTTCCTGAGACCGCCCGGGAAGCACCGACCAAGGACTGGGCCGCCCGGGGCGATGCAGCGACCCGGAAGAATGTGCTCACGTCCATCTACCTCTCACACGAGGCGCTTGAACAGCATGAGTTGCGCCTGGCTGAAAAGTATCGCCAGATCCGGGAGAGCGAAGTCCGCTATGAAGCCTATCGCGTAAGCGACGCTGACATTGTGTTGGTGGGGTACGGCATCGTATCGCGCGTCTTAAGATCCGCCGTCGATATGGCCCGCCATTACGGCATCCGTGCGGGCTTGTTCCGCCCGATTACGCTGTTCCCTTTCCCCACGCCGCAGCTGGCCGAGATCTCTTTGTCCACGGAACGCTTTCTTACGGTGGAATTGAGCGATGGGCAATTGGTGGACGATGTACGCCTTGCGATCTCCCGCCGTCATCCCTGTGACTTTTTCAGCCGGATGGGAGGGTGCGTCCCTTCTACCGAGGAAGTCTTTGATGTCATTAAATCGACGATCTCGCACCCCGCTGAGTGCAATGAGGCGATGGCGGTACCCATGGGCTTGCACGCCGTTTAGGCGGGGCCTTTTCATGAATGACGAACCGAAAGCCTATTTCTAAGCGAAAACGGAGCTGACGAGAATGTTCAAGATTGTCCAACAACGAGCAGATTCCTTTTACGATGTGTTTGAGCGCAAGGACGGCGACCCGCATGTCACCCACTACTGTCCCGGATGCGGGCACGGCGTCATCCACAAAATGATCGCGGAGTGCATCGACGACCTGGGGATTCAGGACCGGACGATCCTGGTCAGCCCGGTCGGCTGCTCCGTCTTTGCCTATTACTATTTCGATGTGGGCAATGTCCAGGCGCCCCATGGGCGAGCTCCCGCAGTGGCCACCGGCATCAAGCGCTCTCGCCCGGACTCCATTGTTCTCAGCTACCAGGGGGACGGAGACCTCGCCGCCATCGGCGGGAACGAAATCCTGCACGCGGCCAATCGAGGAGAACGCATCACCGTGTTCTTTGTCAACAACGCCGTCTACGGGATGACCGGCGGGCAGATGGCTCCCACCTCCCTGTTGGGACAGAAGACGACGACCACTCCCTTTGGACGAAGTATCCAAAACGAAGGGTACCCTATGCGGGTCTGCGAATTGCTGGCGTCACTCGAAGCGCCGGTTTACCTCGAAAGGACCGCAATTTTCGATAGCAAGAGCAACATGCGGACGCGGAAGGCAATTCGCAAGGCCATTCAGAATCAAATTGACGGCCTGGGATTCTCCCTGGTGGAGATTCTTTCCCCCTGTCCGACCATTTGGAAGATGACCCCCCAGGAATCACGCAAGTGGCTGAATGAGAACATGATCCCCTACTACAAACCAGGTGTGTACCGTGACAAGACGGCACCCCAGGCAACCACCGCAGGGATTTCGCAAGCTGCGCCGGGTAGTTCAAGCGCGGCTTCGGAGGCGGGTCGAATTCCAGCGCCGACTGCGCTGGCCGCCAAGGCTGTGGAGCCAGGCTCCCCGCCTCCGCGCTCCCCAATGTCAATCATGAAGAGAGAGGTGCCCTTGATTGAGATTCCAGCCATTCTGGGGATCCGGGCCACGGAACGGCCGGGAGAAACCAGTGGCAGCGGCGCGATCCTCGGAAACTATAATGAACGGTCCCAATTCTATGATGAGGATGCCCTCACCGCTCCCCGCAAGGCGGGAGCCGATTCGATCGCACAGACCGTTCCGGAAAAGTATCGGAACCCGCAAATCAAGATTGCTGGGTTCGGCGGCCAGGGAGTGCTCCTCCTTGGCGAGGTCTTGGCTGAGAGTGGAATGCTAAGTGGATATCGTGTCTCTTGGCTTCCTTCTTATGGACCAGAAATGCGGGGTGGCACAGCACATTGCCACGTCCGTCTCTCACAACACGAGATCGGATCGCCACTCGTGTCTCGACCCACCATACTCCTTTCTCTTAACAAGCCCTCCTTACTGAAGTTCCTGCCGGAAGCGACACCTGGCGCGCTTGTGATCTACAATTCATCGTTGATCCCAGACACGCCAGCGAGAGACGATATTGAAACGGTTCCCCTCCCAGCCACGGAAATAGCGGAGAAGATCGGTTCCTCCAAGGTCACCAACATGGTCATGATTGGAGGCCTGATCGCCAGAACCTCCTTGCTCTCGAAGGAATCTGTATTCGCCGCCATTGACGCGCTGGTCAAAAACGAAAAGCTGATTGAACTGAACCGCCGCGCCATTGAGGCGGGCATGAACGCCGTCCTGGAGATGGAGGCTATCCTCCAAGTGTGAAGGAATAGGGGCGGGGAGAGATCTGTGCCCCTTCCCTAATGTACTGGAACGAGGCACCCGAAGTAAGCGTTTTCAATGTTGGAGGCCTTGCGGAAGTGAGTTTGGCTTATTCCCCGAGCTCCGGCGAAATCATCCCCGGGGGCTTTGGGCATGGCCCTACTTAAGCTCAACCATCTTAATTCCTAAAGGAGCGAAAAAATATTATGGCATTAATGATTACAAACGACTGTATCTCCTGCGGTGCTTGCGAGCCGCCCTGTCCCAACCAGGCCATCTCCCAGGATGGGATCTATGTCGTCAATACGGACCGTTGCACGGAGTGTGTCGGGTTCTTTGATGAGCCCCAGTGCGTCCCGTTGTGCCCGGTCGAGTGTATTGTCCCGAATCCCGATGTTCGCGAAACCCCGGAACAACTCCAGGCCAAGAAGGAGCGGTTGCACGCGGGTGGGGCCGTCCAGTAAAGCCCCCCGATAGTTGAGTCGATTCGATCCGATGAACCCGCGGGTGCGCTGTGAGCGTTCCTGATTCCTGTGATTCTTCCCGGCGTCTTTGAGAGCAGGTACGGTCAGTCGCCGGACGAGAGAGTGTTGCCGCTACCCAGCGCAGAGTGCCCGCCGTTTTTCTCAATGAAGGATCATCCCCAAGGAGGAAGCTCTTATGATTCCGCACCCCGAAATCGGAAACGTACTGGTCTATTTTCAAGGCGAATTCACTCCCCTCGAGAACGCGAAGGTCAGTATCCTCACTCAGGCGCTGCATTATGGCACGGCGGTGTTTGAGGGGATTCGTGGATACTGGGATGCCGAGAGCGAGGATATTTATTTTTTCCGCCTGCGCGAGCATTACGAGCGGATGAAACGCAACTGCAATCTGCTCAAGATCAAGCTGCCGCTGTCGGTCGGCGAGATGTGTGATTACAGTGTCGAACTGGTCCAACGCAACAAATTTGCTGAAAACGTATATATCCGCCCGCTGGCTTACAAGTCCACCAAGAGCATCGGGGTGCGGCTTGCGTCCGACGATGATTTTTTCATAGTGGCGGTCCCTTTTGGGGACTACCTCGACACCCACCGCGGGCTGAGCGTCTGCACCTCCTCCTGGCGTCGCACCGAGGACAACGCGATCCCCTGCCGCGGAAAAATCTCCGGCGGCTATGTGAATTGCGCGCTGGCAGCCGATGAAGCTCAATCCAGCGGCTTCGATGAGGCCGTGATGTTGAGCGAGAGCGGCCACGTCAGCGAAGGGCCGGGCTTTAATATCTTCATGGTGCGTAACCACCGGTTGGTGACTCCGGGCGAGACCGAGAATATCCTGGAAGGCATCACGCGGGACTCCGTCATCCGGTTGGCCGAGGAGGAACTTCATCTCCCCGTCGAAGTCCGCAAGATCGACCGCAGTGAGCTCTATGTTTGTGATGAGCTGTTTTTCTGCGGGACTGCCGCTCAAATCGCCTCCATTGCCTCGGTGGACCATCGCGTCGTCGGAACGGGGCAAATGGGGATGATTACACGCGAGCTGCAAAAGTTGTATAATGCGGTGGTGGTGAACAAGTTCCCGAAGTACGCCGAGTGGTGTACCCCGGCCTATCGTTACGAACGTGCCGAGATGACGCCATAAGAGCCGGCAATTGGATTGCCGCGGCGCGGTCCGTTCCTCGGCGGCGGACCGCGCTGATCGGTCCCTGTTTTACACTCTTCGCACATTTATCCACTCACACCTAAAACCCTTCAACGAGGAACAAAGTCATGGGCAAAGACACTCTCACGATTACAGACAATCGGACCGGAAAGTCCTACGAAGTGCCGATCCAGAACGACACCATTAAAGCGCTCGATCTGCGTCAAATCAAAGTCAAGCCTGAAGATTTTGGCATGATGACCTATGATCCTGCCTTTATGAACACCGCTTCCTGCAAGAGCAAGATCACGTTTATTGACGGCGACAAGGGCATCCTGCGCTATCGCGGATACCCGATCGAGCAACTGGCGGAAAAATCGACCTACCTGGAAACCGCTTACTTGCTGATCCACGGGGAGCTGCCAACCAAGGAACAGTTGGATGATTGGACCTACCAGATCAACCACCACACCATCATTCACGAAAACATCAAGACATTCATGGATGGCTTCCATTACGACGCCAATCCCATGGGGATGCTGGTGGGTACCGTGGGCGCTCTTTCCACGTTTTACAAGGACGCCAAGGAAATCCATAACCCCGAAAATCGAAAGAAACAGATCTACCGGCTGATCGGCAAGATGATTACGCTGTCCGCCTTTGCCTTCCGGCATTCCAAGGGGATGCCCTACGCCTATCCCGACAACGAGCTCAGCTATCCGGGCAACTTTCTTAACATGCTGTGGAAGATGACGGAACCGAAGTTCAAGCCACATCCGGTGTTGGAACGCGCCCTCGATGTGTTGTTCATCCTGCATGCGGACCATGAACAAAATTGTAGTACCAGCGCCATGCGCGGCGTCGGAAGTTCGCACGTCGATCCTTTTTCAGCGGTTGCGGCTGCGGCCGCGGCGTTGTACGGCCCCTTGCATGGGGGCGCCAATGCGGAAGTGCTGTACATGCTGGATGAAATCGGCTCCAAGGAGAACATTCCCGCGTTTATCAAGAACGTCAAGGAAGGCAAAGGTAAATTGATGGGATTTGG
>JBAVHJ010000583.1:0-8298 GCA_049685715.1 Terriglobia bacterium
GGCAAGGGACTCATCGTTCCTGACGCCGTCAATGAATATGTGCTGCTGGCCGGCCTGGTCGGAGCCATTGCGTGGGACATCATCACCTGGTATTACGGCTTGCCGACCAGTTCCTCGCACGCTCTGATAGGAGGATATGCAGGGGCAGCGATCGCGCAAGTCGGTTTCAGCGCGATCATCTATCACGGCTGGACCAAAACCATCGTTTCCATGTTCATTTCACCTGTGATTGGTTTAGTGGTCGGCTTTCTCTTGATGGTGGGTGTGGCGTGGACTTTCCGCCGCTCCTTCCCTGGCCGTGTCGACAAGTATTTTCGCAAATTGCAGCTGGTGTCGGCTGGGCTCTACAGTCTTGGGCATGGCGGAAATGACGCCCAAAAAACCATGGGGATCATCGCTATCCTGGTGTTCACATACAAGAGGTCCATAGGAGCGGCTCCGGGCGATATCCACGTCACCTTGTGGATGATCCTCGCCTGCCATGCCGCGATCGCGTTGGGAACACTTTCCGGTGGTTGGCGTATTGTCAAGACGATGGGATCGAAGATCACGAAACTGAAGCCGGTGGGTGGATTCTGTGCTGAAACCGCTGCCGCCCTCACCCTCTTCGGCAATTCCTATTTGGGAATTCCCGTCTCAACCACGCATACCATCACCGGGGCCATCATGGGGGTGGGGGCCACGCAACGGCTCTCTGCGGTTCGCTGGGGTGTCGCCACACGAATCGTCTGGGCTTGGCTCCTGACTATCCCTGCTTCTGCTCTTATCGCTGCCACGACGTATCACTTTTTGCGCCTGTTCATCAAAATCTGAAAGAAACCGATTGCTCAACATCTTTGCCTAGGCTTTTGATTTCCTCTCTCTTTAGAGTCATCGACTCTCAAAAGGGCTACCGAGGGCCTTCCCACAAACGGAGGGGCTTCGCCTGTTTGAAGTTTGATCCTTGTTCTTTGTTTGGAATTTGTATTATGGAACTTGGAGTTTGATTTAGGTGGCGGAAGTGTGTGGGAATCGAACCCACCGAACCCTGCCGAAAGGCAGCGTCCCACTGGTTTTGAAGACCAGGCGGATCACCAGACCCAATCCACTTCCGTGGGGCATTATCGACCAAATCCTCAATTTTGCAAGTGCCGACAGTTACAGACTTAATCTCCCAAATGAAAAAGGGTCTTTCCTCTTTCTTATCCGGGAGGCAGATCCCTAGAGGTATAACATGAGGTTCGCATGGAAGGTCCAATCCCTCGGAGCTCTCGGATTCCGCCGGTGATTCCACTTCATCTGTCCCTTCAATGCACCAAGCTAACTCAAGGAGGATAGGAACGTGAGATTTTCACATCGATTACTGCTCATTTTGAGTCTTATGAGCCTTATGACAGCTTTCACGGGTTTTGGCCAGCAAGACAAGCCAGGAACCGAGTCTGTTACGCCCGAAGAAGGCAGACCGTCCGATCCCTTCTCATCCACCACCTTCAACGGATTGAAGCTCCGTTCGATCGGCCCAGCGACGACCTCCGGCCGTGTGGTTGATTTTGCCGTCGACCCAAAGAATCGCAGCCATTACTTCGTCGCCTCCGCCTCAGGCGGCGTCTGGAAGACCATTAATGCGGGGACCAGTTGGACTCCGGTTTTCGACAGCCAGGGTTCCTACTCCATCGGCACCGTGGTGCTCGACCCGAAGAACTCCTCCATCGTCTGGGTGGGGACCGGAGAGAACAACAGCCAACGCAGTGTCGGGTATGGCGACGGGGTCTACCGGTCTGAGGATGGGGGGAAAAGCTGGAAAAACATGGGCCTGAAGAAATCCGAGCATATTGGCCGCATCGTGATTGACCCACGCAATACGGATACAGTCTATGTGGCAGCCCAAGGACCCTTGTGGGGTCCGGGGGGCGACCGCGGCCTCTTCAAAACCACCGACGGCGGCAAGACCTGGAAGAATATCCTCTCCATCAGCGAGAACACCGGTGTGACTGACCTCGTCATGGATCCCAGGAATCCGGATATTCTTTTTGCTGCGGCTTACCAGCGGCGACGGCATGTCTTTACCCTCATTGACGGTGGACCTGAGAGCGCTCTCTACCGGTCCACGGACGCCGGGGCCACTTGGACCAAACTGAAATCCGGACTGCCCAGCGAAGACCTGGGACGCATTGGACTCGCTACTTCGCGAACCCATCCCGATGTGATTTACGCGATCATCGAGGCCGCCAACAAGAAGGGCGGTATTTTCAGGTCTGAAGATCAGGGCGCCACCTGGGAAAAGAGAAATGATTACGATAGCACCGCCATGTATTACAGCCAGATTTATGTCGACCCCCAAAATGCCGAGCGCATCTACGTCATGAACGTTTTCATCATGGTGTCTGATGATGGAGGCAAGACCTTGCGCCGGCTTGGAGAAAAGGCGAAACACGTCGACAGTCACGTCCTGTGGATCGATCCGGAGGACACGAACTATTACCTCGTGGGCTGTGATGGGGGCATTTACGAAAGCTTCGACCGCGGCGCGACCTGGGCGTTCAAGAACAATCTCTCCATCACCCAGTTCTATGACGTCGCGGTGGACAACGCCACACCGTTTTACAATGTTTATGGCGGAACGCAGGATAATTACTCATTGGGCGGCCCTTCGCGCACTTTCAGTGCTTCCGGCATCACGAATGCCGATTGGTTTGTCACGCAAGGGGGCGACGGCTTCCGGTCACAAGTGGATCCAGAGGATCCCAACACCATCTACGCCGAATCGCAATACGGTGGCCTGGCCCGCTTTAACAAACGCACCGGCGAGCGCATGGGAATTCAGCCCCAGCCTGCCAAGGGAGAACCCCCGCTGCGATGGAACTGGGATTCTCCTCTGATCGTCAGTCCCCATTCGCATACCCGACTCTACTTCGCGGCCAATAAGCTTTTCCGGAGCGAGGATCGCGGGGACACCTGGAAGGCCGTAAGCCCGGATTTGTCGAGGCAGATCGACCGGAATAAACTGGCCGTGATGGGAAGAGTGTGGGGGCCCGATGCGGTCGCGAAGAACGCATCGACGTCATTCTATGGCAACGTTGTCGCCCTAACGGAATCATCAAAAAAGGAAGGATTGCTCTATGCCGGTACCGACGACGGCCTGGTTCAAGTGACCGAGGATGGCGGGGCAAACTGGAGGAAGATTGAGAAGTTCCCTGGCGTTCCGGAGATGGCTTACGTGAGTCGCTTGTCAGCCTCCTCACACGAGGTGAATACCGTTTACGCCACATTCGATAACCATAAAAACAACGACTTCGCCCCCTATGTCCTGAAGAGTGCCGATGCAGGAAAAAACTGGAGTTCCATCAGTGGCAACCTTCCGACGAATGGACCCGTGTTGGCCTTGGCCGAGGATTCCGTGAATCCCAACCTGTTGTTCGTGGGCACTGAATTCGGACTATTCTTCACCCTCGACGGGGGCCAGAAATGGGTTCAGCTAAAGGGTGGCCTGCCCACCATCGCCGTCCGCGACCTTGTGATTCAACAACGAGAGGGTGACCTGGTTGTCGCGACCTTTGGCCGCGGGTTTTACATCCTCGACGATCCTACTCCGCTGCGGGTGCTCAAGCCCGAGACCGTAAAGCAGACTGCCATTTTGTTCCCTGTTAAGGACGCCTTGATGTATATTCCGGCACAACCCTTGGGTTCCCGAGGAAAATCATTCCAGGGTGAATCCTTTTTCACAGCCGACAATCCGCCCTTCGGAGCAACGCTGACTTATTACCTGAAAGACTCCCTCAAAACAAAAAAGGAAAAGCGCCAGGCCGATGAAAAAGTGGCTTTGAAAAAGGGAACTCCCGTTCCCTACCCTTCCCTCGATGAACTGAGGGCCGAGGAACTGGAAGAAGCTCCCGGCGTTTTTCTTACGATCACCGACCCATCAGGAAGAACCATCCGGACCATGACCGGACCGATCACCTCGGGGTTTCATCGCGTGGCCTGGGATCTTCGTTTTCCCCCATCCACCCCTCCCCGCGAGCAGAGGCCCAGCGCCGAGGAGGAAATCTTCGGCGGCGGTCCATCGGGGCCTCTGGCCATGCCCGGTGAATACCAGGTTGCGTTGGCACAGCGGGTAAACGGGGTTTATACGTCATTGGCCGGGCCTCAGAGCTTCAAGGTGGTTGTGCCAGGGACAGAGGCGATGGCCGCATCGGATCGGACCGCCCTTTTTGAATTTCAGAGGAAGGTGGCAAGTCTGCAGCGCGCTGTTTCGGGGTCGATCGAAGCTGCCAACAATTTGAAAACTCGTCTCGCGACAATTAAGCGAGCCTTGCAGAATACGCCTGCCGACACAAAATCTCTGATGGAGGAGACAAGTTCCATCGAATCCCGGCTCGAACTGGTCCTCCGGGCCTTGCGCGGAGATTCGATCCTGGCAGCGCGGGATGAAAATGTCCCTCCTTCAATCTCGGGGCGTGTGAACGAAATTGTGGGCGATCAGCGGATGTCCACTTCCCGTCCAACCCGGACACAGATTGATGGCTACAATATTGCCGGCGAAGAATTTACCGCTGAACTCGCCAAGCTGCGATCGCTGATCGAAGTCGACTTGGCGAAACTGGAAAAGGCAATGGAAGCAGCAGGGGCTCCCTGGACCCCCGGAAGGATTCCGGAGTGGAAGGAATTCCAGAAGTAAGCGCAGACCCATTTGGTGCTTAAATAAGAATTCTGGACTTCGTGCGCGTTCAGGCGCATCTGCCTGCACCGAAGTCGCTACGGCCTGCAGCCCAGCGTTGGCCTGTTTTTTGGGCCTACGCTGGGTTGTGAGACGCAGCACCGTTAGCGCTGGCGTATTCCCCCGCTTCCAACGATTTGGAGGTCTCAGCCGCGAGTTCTTCAAGATATCCAAGACTTTCTCCTCTCTTCTTGCGTCCAACAGGAAGCACACCTTTGTTAAGGAGAACCTTACATGCCGTCCATGAAGAGACTTTTGATCACCTTGGTGATTTCGGGTGCGGCCGCTGCCGTACTGACGTTGCAGGTTTTCTCCCAGTCACAGAATCCCGCGGACAAACCAGCGTCACCCGAGCAGCAAAAACAGGCGCCCCCTCCAAATCGAGACCCGGGGGCCGGGACTGGGCAAGCCACGCCTGCGCCAGGCGCCAGCAAGAGCGAGTCCCGCCGTTCGACTCCCAAGGCCGACTCAACAGAAGCAGCCAAGAAGAAGGCGGAAGAACTTCTAAATCGTTCCTATCAAGACGCCCTCGGGACCGACCCGGAAATAAAGGCAGACGCGCTGACTCGCATCGCGCAATCCATGCGGAAGATCAACAAGGAACGCGCCCTGTACGTGTTTCAACAGGCGTTTGATTCCACCCTGGAGATGCAATCCGAGGAGGCGGTCCGGAGAAAGGCTTCACGGCAATTTCAAATTATTACCATGGTGACTCCCCTCGACCTTGAGAAGGCCCTGCAATTGGCTCTGCGAATGGATCGTATCTATCCAACAGGCGATCAACCCCGGCAGCGGATGAATCTGCGGAACAATGCCCTTAGCTTTGTGGCCGCTCAAATGGCCGACAAATCGCCGGACCGCGCCTTCGAAATCGTGGAACAGCAGATTACAGAAGGAAATTTCGAACCCGGCTTTTTGGCTCCTGTCGCCACTGCCCTGAGAAAAACTCGCCCCGATAAGTCGGAACAGTTGTTCCTGGAGGCCATTCATCAATTTGAAAAACCCGGCCAAGATCTCCTCCAGGTGCAAAGCTTCGTGGACTTGACAGCACGGCTGTTCGATCTGAACCGAAGCCTGTCGGCCAAGGCCCTCGATCTCATCATCCAGGTGATCGACGATCTCGAGAAGAAGCAACAGGAAGACACCGTCTCCTTTGCCTTCACCAGTGTCAATGAGCTAGGTAAGACAAGCATCAGTGGGATTCGCGAGTACGCGGCGGTTCAAGCGGTCGCGATGATGCGGCGGTTGGATCCCGAGCGGGCCAAGACGCTGGAAGAACAGTATGCGAAGTACCGGGCACAGATTTCCAAGAACCCCAACGGCCTCTTCCCCATCGGCAACGATGCCGATCCGTCTACCGGCGCATCCGTCAACGTACAGGCCCAGGCCGGAGATGCGGTGCAGGGCCAGAGGATTGTGAGTGCTGGGAATGCTTCCCCGGGACAAAAGAATCCCGACCCTGGGGCGGCGTCTTTGAACAGCGGACAGAGGATGGTTGTCGTACAGGTCGATGGCCCCCAGGGCGGGGCTCCCCAGGCTGATTCGAATCGGATTGCCTCACAACTCCAGTCGCAGTTCAACGTAGATAATGCCGTTCGAACCGCTCAAAACAACCCCCAGGCGGCCTTGAACACCATCACGACCCTGGAATCTCCCACTGATCGCGCCAAAGCCCTTGCGCGGGTCGCCGCGGTGATCTATAAAACCGATCCCGAGAAAGGCAAGAGCCTGCTCGCAGATTCTTACACGGCTGCTGAGAAAATCACGGATCCATTCGACCGGGGCACCCTGTACGGTCTTTTGGCCGATGGGTATGTGAGTTTTGACCGTGATCGCGCCAAGGCGCTGTTGACGGAGGCCTTCCCGCTTGTCGATAAAGTCATCGAACAGGAGACCAATCAGCCGTCCACGCAACCCCTCGCAAGCCGGCTGGCTCCGGAATTTCGCCGTTCCAATCAACTCGTCCAACAACTAATCACCAGCCTTTCCAAGTTGAATATCGATGAGGCAATTTCCCATGCGGATCAAATCAGCGACAAACGGATGAAACTGCTGACCCTGATCAACATCGCTGACTTCATCCTGAATGATGGAAAGTCGGACACCTCAAATATCCGGATCGTACTGAACTGAATGGATGACTGGTTTTCGGCCAACATGCGTCCCCTGAGGGCAGTCCAAGCATCAATAGATTCTTGGACTGCTCTCTGAATGCTGCCGTGTTTGACCTGGTGCCTTGTCCTGCGGACACCTTTCACACCCCTCGACCCTCTTCGAAAATCTCCTGCCTTCGTGATAGAGTTGAACATGCCCAATTCATGGCGGGAGGAGATGAGTCTCACCCCCCAAAGCCAAATGGAACCTATACCTCGAGGTGAGCTCTAATGGAGAAACCTTATCAAGTGGTCATCGTGGGCGGGGGGTTTGGGGGCCTCCTCGTTGTTCAATCGTTGAAACGGGCAGCCGTGCAAATCACTTTGATAGACCGCCGCAATTTTCACCTCTTCCAACCTCTGCTTTATCAAGTCGCGACGGGAGGATTGTCTCCCGCAAACATTGCGACCCCCCTCCGCGAGATCCTCAAACGTCAGAGAAATGTGCGCGTGTTACTGGATGAAGTGACGGATATCGATGTCGCTGGGCAACGGGTCGTGTTGCGCGACGGAGAGCTTCACTACGATACGCTCATTGTCGCCACGGGAGCTCAACATCACTATTTTGGAAACCCGCAATGGGAAGCCGTGGCGCCGGGATTAAAAACCATCGAAGATGCAACTGAGATTCGGAGGCGTATCTTGCTTGCCTTCGAAGTGGCCGAGCGAGAGTCCGACCCGGAAAAAACCCGATCCCGGCTCACCTTTGTGGTCGTCGGGGGAGGCCCCACCGGCGTTGAATTGGCCGGGGCCCTGGGAGAAATTGCGAACGACACGCTCAAGCATGAATTTCGATCCATTGATCCCTCGAATGCACGGATCATTTTGCTCGAGGGGGGTGATCGCATATTGCCGTCTTATCCGCCCGACCTCTCTTCAGACGCTGTACGCTACCTGGCAGGATTAGGAGTGACTGTTCAACCCAATGCCGTCGTCACTGAAGTCAGCGAGGATTCCGTCAAGGTTCGTTGTGGCAGCGAAGAGCGGGAAATCCCTGCCCGGACCGTACTCTGGGCGGCGGGAGTCGCTGCCTCACCTCTGGGCGGCAAGATTGCAGCCGCCACAGGCATGCCGTTGGATAAGGCGGGTCGCGTGATCGTCGAACCCGACCTCACCGTAAAAGGTCATCCGGAGATCCTTGTCATCGGGGATGTGGCGAATTTCAGTCATCAGACGGGTAAGCCGTTGCCGGGGGTGGCACCGGTGGCCATGCAGCAGGGACGTTACGCGGCCCGCCTCATCATACGCCGCCTCCGCGGAGAGAAGACACCACCCTTCGTTTACCGGGATAAGGGCAGTTTGGCCACGATTGGCCGGGCAGCGGCGGTTGCTGATTTTGGCACCATTCATCTTTCTGGATATTTCGCCTGGCTGACCTGGCTCTTTGTTCATTTGATGTAAATTGTTGAATTCGAAAACCGGCTACTCGTCATTGTCCAATGGGCATGGAAC
>JBAVHJ010000584.1:0-18044 GCA_049685715.1 Terriglobia bacterium
AAAAATGCCTTTGAAAAATACCTGGAGCTCTTGCCGAATCCGAGGTATGCCGAGGCGGTTCGCAACAAGATGAACCAACTCAATTGAACTCGAAAATCCCCGCATTCATTCCTGTCACTGCGAATTCCAACCCTCCGCTCGCTCGAAATTCGCCGGATGATCTCTTCCTCAAAGAGTCAAATAGATTGATACAATCACCCTTGATGCGTTAATCTTTCCTCTCAACATGGTTTTTACTCCAAGGGACTTGATTGTTCTCAAGGAGAGAAGCCATTCGGAGGGGGGGCTTCCATCGGTCAAGAGCAATTTGAGGAGTATTTGTCCCTGGCTCCTGCCCCGGTTTTCGCCACCTCTGGAACTTTCTGTTGAGTTCTCTGCCCCTCGGACTTTTCAACAATGAATCATTCGACCTGACGCTGCGACCGCGAGGCCGTAGCTTCTCCCTAAGGAGGAAACCATGTTTATCAAACGTACCTCGAAGATCGGTATTTTAGTGTTCTTTGTATTGGCCGTCTGCGGATCATCTCTGTGGGCGCAAGGGTCCGTCTATTTCTTTCCGCAGGTTGCCGACGGTATTAGCGGAAGCACGTCCTTCGCCAGCCAGTTCTTCTTGAACAACACGCTCCTCGCTCCCAACACGATCACCATGACTTTTACGCGTTCGAACGGAACCCCCTTTGCCGTCGACTTCCGGAGTGTTGACCGGCCCGACGCTGCCGGCACTCTTGCGTCAACCACCTTTACTCTTCAAGCGGGTGAAACGGCGCATTTCTTTACGGGGGCGGTCAGCCCTCTCACCGTGGGATGGTGCAAGCTTACCTCGACTGCTCCCCTGGAGGTCTCCGAGGTCTTTGACGTGCTGAAATTGAGTGGCACTCCGATCATCGTCACCGCGGAAGCCGGGGTTTTACCTAGCACGGGAGCAACCCTGTTTTCCTTCGACGCAGACGTCGCCACTGACTTTCCAGAGACAGGGACCAACACCAACACGGGCATTGCCATCGCCAATTTCAGCGGCGCCGACACGGACATTACGGCGACCTTGCTCAACCGCACGGGCACTCAGATCAACCAGAAGCTCTTCAGTGTAAGCTCCAACCACCAGACGGCCCTGTTTCTGAATCAAATCTTTCCGGATACTACCTTCACTGGGCTGTTTCACGGTACGGTCCGGTTCTCGAGCAACGTGAACGTCGCCATCGTGGCGCTTCGCGATATCTCTGGCCCCTCGGGAGACACCTTTTCCACCGTGGCCGTGAACCCCGATTCAACCCTTGGATACAATATTTTCTACGACCGCGAGGAGAATGACTCCATCGGCAGCGCGCAGCCGATCTCCTTGCCGGCCCGGATCATCGGCACCATGATTGCCCCGAACGGAGGTCCCGATGCGGATGTCTTTTCCGTCAGCCTGCAAGCGGGACAGACTCTGTACGTCCTTTCGGTCGCCGATCTTATTGGCTCACCGCTCGATGACGTCATTGAAGTCAAAAACTCCTCGAATGTTACTCTCGCGGAGAACGATGATTTTTCAACGGGGCTCAGGGATCCTTTCGTCAGGTTTGTGGTTCCGACCACCGGAACATATTTCATTGAACACGGAAGCACCAATGGCACCAGCACTCGCGGCTCGTATTATGAGTTGCTGGTCAGGGTAAAATAGATCAGGAGGAACGGGTCCAAGGCAGATGATGGCCTGCTCCCGCGAGCGGCCATCTGCCTCGGCCGAAGGATTTCTGCGGGAAAGGTACTTGTCGTTCTGATTCCTCGTGGATGAGGATGAGCGATCCCCCCGCCGACTCACATGGAGGGGGGTGAGGAAACACCACCCTGCCTTTGAATCGTGATCCCGGCGGGCCATTCAGGATCAATGGAGACTCCCTTGGAAGAGAAATCCCTGGATCAGAATACCGGAATGAAGGGATCGGTTGAAGAGTCTACCCTTGGCGAGACTCATCTCGCCATTCGGGTGAGTCTGATGCCCCGTGACACCAACCCGAATGGAACCATCTTCGGTGGCGTGATCCTGAGCTACGTGGACCTTGCCGGGGGGATTGAGGCGCATAAGCATGCCCTCCAGCGCTTCGTCACGGTTGCCATGAAGGAGGTGGTTTTCCATCAACCGGTTTTCGTGGGGGACGTGGTGAGTTTTTATGCGCGCACGTTGCGGGTCGGGCGAACTTCGGTGACCGTTAAAGTCGAGGTATTTGCGGATCGCTACCGGAAGGAACACGAAAAAGTGAAGGTGACCGAGGCCGAATTGACTTACGTGTGCGTGGATGACAACCGGCGGCCCATTCCGATTCGGGGGTAATTGGGTTTGGTTTGTAGTAACGACTTCAGTCGTTACTACCCGGTCAATCTTCCCGCGCGCGCAAAATCGCGAAGGCGAACATCAGGGTGACTTGAAAATCAAGCCACATATTGGAAAGGACGCGGAAGGGCGAGATTCGGAAGATTCGCCTCTGCCGAAGGTTTAGCATCACTGATTGCCAGCATTCATCGATGTCGGCACGCGTGTATACCTTGCGGCTGGCCATCCACAGGTGCCAGGTCTGCCAGTACAACGTGACCTTTGAGGGGACCCGGATGCTCGGCACTTGAAGACGCGCTCGCGCATGGGCCAGTTGGATTTCAGCCAGGCTCAAGCGCCGGCGAGCCGAGGCACGCAAACGGCTCATCTCCTCCACCACGCGCTGCTCCGCTTCACTGCGGACCCTTGTCTGGAGCCATAACTCTTCCATCTCCAAAATCAATTTGACCATCGCTTTGAGATAGGCGCTGATCTCTCGCACGCGCATTTTGGCAAACGCCCACCGCGAGGGAACCGGAAAACCGGGGCGAATCGTTGCGCGATTCTTGCGGCGGAAGAATCCTCCCATCATGGGATGGCGGCGTTCGATCAAGGCTGCATTCTTGTACCAGATGAAGTTCCGCAGGATATTCCAGTAGTTTCTCGGAGACGACCGCAACAGGATGCGTTTCATGTTGTCAAAACTGTAAAAGGTCTCCCACGCTTCAAAGTACATCGCCTTGAGCGAGCCCGGCTCGGAAAAATGCGGATAGTGCATGGTCTCGTGGATAGAATCGAACTTGTTGTAATCCGCGTCCATGTATTCGCCGCGTTGCGTCATTTCCAAGTGGTCGCGCGATCCCGGCAGTGGGGTCAGAAGGAAAAACGACGCCTGCTCCACCCGGATTTCATGCATCAGCCGCTGCAAGTCCTGCCGCACGGATTCCGGCGAATCGTGTGGAAATCCGAGGATGTAGCCGACATGGGTGGCAATTTCAACGTTGTGCCACGCCTGGATCAGGTTGCTATAATCCGCGGCCTGATTTTGCGCCTTGGCCGCATCTTTCAGGCTTTCAGGGTTGATCGATTCCATGCCAATGAACACCTGCGTGCAGCCGGCCCGGCGCGCCTTCTCAACGAAGTCCTTGATCTTGTATGAGAGCACATCCACCTGCATCATGAAACGCAGGTCGATGTTTTCCTTCTCACGCAGGTCGATCAAGGCATCAAAGATTTTTTCCCAATGGAGATTTCGGGCAAAATTGTCGTCAGTGAAGAAATAGAAATTCACCTTGCTGCGGTGCCAGTTTTCCCGGATGGCCGTGGCAATGCACTCGGCGGAGCGCACGCGCATCTTGCGGCCCTGGACGTTGATAATGGTGCAGAAACTGCAATTGAACGGACAGCCGCGTCCGCAATCAATGGTTCCAAAATTTGACGCCATGAACCGCTTCAGCAGCCTCGTGTCGATCAGCGGGATGGGTTTGTCATACAGGTCCGGCTTGTCGTCGACAAAATCGTAGAGCGGCTTCAGATTTCCCTCGATCGCATCCTTCAAGATTCCCGCCCAGGTCTCTTCCACTTCCCCCTTGACAATCGAAACTCCGGCATCCATCAGGGCCTGAATATCCGGTGGAATCTGGGGGAGCATGGCGAGGTAACCGCTCACGTGAAAACCGCCGATCAAAACGGTGCAATCCCCAGCGCGAAACTGGCGGGCCAGATCGGAGGCACGCGGGAACTGGTTGGACTGGACCCCCACCAGGCACACAATCGTTTGGGCATTGGACCGCTTCGCCGTGCGACAGATTTTTTTGACCGGGATTTTCTGAACCGTCTCATCAAGAAGATGCACGCGAATGTCGAGCCCTTCTCCAAGGCTCTTCTTCTTGAGTACATCCTCGGTTAGCGCTGCCAGGCAGCTCAGCGTGTTGGAAGGCAGAACCCCGCGAAAGTGTGTGACCACATACCCGTCGTCATCATAGTTCGAGGGCTTGATAAGAAACATGTTAATGCGGCGCGCGGCGGTCGCGGCTTTACCTTGATCTTTCACGGATACCTCTAGTTTCTAAGATGGGATCTGCCTCCAGAAAAGGAGTCATCATGCGCTCAATCGTCGGAGAGTTCAAACAAAAACTGATTAAGTGATAATTTTCACCTCTCACTTGATTCAGGACAACGTCATATTAGCATCTGGATACACTGTGCTGTCTGTTCAAAATTGACCGTTATTCAATCAATCAACCCATCAAAAACACCTGCTCCGTTCTCGCCCCTGGGATTAGGAGATTATCGACTGAAATTGCGACAATCATGGCAACACAACCTATCTTTAGGAGGCCAGAAACCCGAGATGTAAAAACCTTCAGTAAAAATAATGTGAATATCCTGTCGTGGCGGGCATGGCATGGGCAGTCAACTCCCTGGTTTCCTGGGCTCCTGATAAAGTACGGTTTTGGTTTTGGTTTATCCGGTTAAGGATTTTCAGGGAGAACTTTGTGTCTCTTGGTGGAAATCCGTTATTGGAAATTCAATCGAATATTCACGATCTCAGGGCGGTTGCCAATCCGAACGGGTGGTCCCCAGGTACCCACCCCATTGGAAACATACACATGAGTATTTCCAATCTTTTCGTAGCCCCATCCCACCTCGAAAATGGCCTGGATCACGTAATTCACAGGCCACAATTGCCCATGGTGGGTATGTCCGGAAAGCTGCAGATCAACGCCCTGGTTAACCGCTTCACTGAGCCGGAAGGGCTGGTGATCCATCAGAATCACGGGATACTGGCGATCGACTCCCGCCATCAATTCCTCCAAGCTCTTCCGCTGCCTGCCCGCGCGGCGGTTGTAAGACCGGTCTTCCCGGCCCACGAGGAAAAAAGTCCCGTTCACTTTCACCGCCCGGTCCCGAAGCATCACGACGCCGTGTTCCTGCATGTAGGCGCAGGCTGCCTCGACGCCTCCGAAGTATTCG
The DNA here is from genome assembly GCA_049685715.1 of Terriglobia bacterium. Lineage (GTDB taxonomy): Bacteria > Acidobacteriota > Terriglobia > JAIQFV01 > JAIQFV01 > JAIQFV01. The sequence goes on from JBAVHJ010000584.1 coordinate 5,270, forward strand.
TGATTTCCTGTAATCGCATATACCCCGTACCGCGGCTTGATGTTCCGAAGCGCCTCGCCGAGGTTTTGTTTGATCACGGGAGCAAGGTCTTCATCTACAATGTCCCCCACCAGCAGGACGACGTCAGGATCCAGGCTATTGATCTTCTCGACGATCTGGTCGAAGCGTTGCCGTCCCACGATCGTCCCCAAATGGATATCTGAGGCCGCGACGATGTTGACGGTCTTCATTCCCTCCACTTTCTTCGGGATGGTGAGCTCAAGCGTTTTCACGCGGGGGATCAGGGCATTGATGTGGCCTGCCAGCAGCACGAGGGCGACCATCCCGATCGTCCCCGCTGCAATCACATATTTTGCCTGGGGGTAATGGGACGTCACGACGGGAGGAAAGAAAGGATGGAAGTGATTGACGAGGCGCAATAAATCCAATACGACAACGGCGATGAAGAAATAAATCATCGCGGCTATCCAGAATGAACCCATCCAGACAAAAAGGTCACTGAGCGCCGAAGTCCAGACGTTTTCAAGCACTCTCCCATAGACAAAGGAAAGCGCGACGACCCAGAATACGATCGCAAAGGCACTTCTGAGGGTGGATCCCGGCGGGATGGATTGCCAGCCTCGAACAAAAATATAGAAATTCACAAACCCGTAGAGGGTGAAGAAGATGCTTAGAAAGATGACAAAATTCAAGGTTCTCACGAGGACAGTTTAGCGTATGAAAAGAAATTGTGGGCGTCTAATTTGAGAGAGGAGTTGTGGAAGGTAATTTCTGAATGGACATTAAATACCGCTGAGACGCGGGGAACGCAGATGTGATTTAACGTTTCTACAGTTCTTTATGCCCGACGTCTCCATGTCGCTGGAGTGGTCCTGGCGACTCCGCGGGTCATACCACCGTTCATCCTGATCTCAGAAGATGATAGATCGCGAACGGCCAAGCCCTTTACTCGTTTGAAATGGTCAAGACTGCGGCGCCCTGGATTTGCCCTGCTCGCAAACGGGACAAGGCTTCGTTCGCCTGCTCCAGCGGAAAAAGTTGAACCTCGGTCTTAACGGGGACCTGGGGAGCGATCTCCAACAACTCGACCCCGTCCTGCCTGGTCAAGTTGGCCACCGATCGAATTATTCGTTCTTCCCACAGCAGGCGGTAAGGGAACGAGGGAATGTCACTTAAATGAATTCCTCCGCTCACAACGGTCCCCCCTTTGGCCGTGGCTCGCAGAGCCGCCACAATCAAGGGTCCGACCGGCGCAAAGATGAGTGCCGCATCCAGTTCATGCGGTGGCGTCTGGTTCGAATCTCCAGCCCACTCGGCGCCCAGACTGCGTGCAAACTCCTGGGCCTTGGTGTCACCCGGTCTCGAAAACGCGTAAACGCGCTTTCCTTGATGGACGGCAATTTGGGCGATGATGTGGGCGGCGGCACCAAATCCGTATATTCCCAGGTGCTCCACGTTTTCACCCGCCAGCCGGTAGGTGCGATAACCAATCATTCCCGCACACAACAGCGGTGCGGCTTCAGCATCTCCATACGATGCGGGCAACTGAAAGCAATATCGGTGGTCAGCAACGGTGTAGTCAGCATAACCCCCGTCCAGGGTGTATCCAGTGAAGAGGGGGTGATCGCAGAGATTTTCCTGCCCCCGGCGACAGTAACGACACGTTCCATCGGTGAAGCCCAGCCAGGGGATGCCAATCCGGTCCCCGGGTTTGAATTCCGCCACATGGCCGCCCATATCAACTACCGTCCCCACAATCTGGTGCCCTGGAATAAGCGGCAGTTTGGGTTGGGTGAGGTCGCCGTCAACAATGTGCAGATCGGTCCGGCACACCGCACAGGTGTGAACTCGTATGAGAACCTGATCGGGACTTGGATGCGGCACCGGCACTTCCATCAAGCGCAGGGGTTGCTTCTGAACCGCCAACACCATCGCCCGCATCAGTTTTGGAATTTCCATGGGTTGTCCCTATGGATTGTCCCTAATGAACACAGGAAGGGACGGCGGACACGAAGACCCACTACTTGCGTCCTGTGCTCCTCAGCGATATGTCGTACTTTTCCTGCTCGATCCGCAGATGCGAAGAGTCATCGTTCCTGCCGGCCGGCCTGTATCCGATCCGCGGAGTCGGATCGTTAACCCCCACTCTACTAGCTTGAGGGGGTTGACCTGAGCCGCTGGAGGTAATGCTCGTGATTAATCCGGGTGATCTGAGTCAAATCGTGCGGCATTTCATCGGGATGAAACCACCCAATCTCGGCACATTTGTCAGGCTCAAGGATCTCCGGGGTGCCCGAGGTAATGCGGCAAACAAAGGTCGGCGAGACCCAGTGCTGGCCTTCTTCCGGCAGAATATGATCGACGACATCCAGAAGATCTCCGACCCGGATCTCGATCCCGTATTCTTCGCGCATCTCCCGTTGAAGCGCCTCGGCGAGGCGTTCTCCCAACTCGACGGAACCTCCGGGAAATTCCCAAAGGCCTCGTTCGTTTTTGGCCTGGGGTCCCCGGAGCGATAGAAAAAGCCGCCCTTGACTATCCACAAGAATTGCCCCCACTCCCACGCCGATGTAATCAACGCCGCGTTTCACTGCTGAGCCCTCCCTCACTCTGCATTAACCTGCGCTTCCTTCATTACAAAATCCGGGGTCAATGGTTCCCCTGCAAAAAAAGACTCCTTCTTCCCCAGAGAAATCGCCCACCGGTGCAGCCACGAGATTCCCCCGGGCCCGATGAAGGTATCCACGGAGCCGTAAGCCGGGTCGCTCAGCGCCTCGTCCAAAGTGATGAACCGGTATCCGCGTTTCCTCATCATACCGGCCAGTTCATTAAAATGGTCGGCGTTGAGACCGTTGGCATGAAGCAAGAGCACTTGTTTGATTTCCGCCCCAAACAAGCCCACCGTTTCCTTTTCGAAGTATTCGAATTTTTGATCCATGTAAACGATGTATGTCCGCGCAATGCGTCGCATCATCTTCCGGTCCCCTTGAACGGCAGCGCGTTCATAAGCGCGCGCGAATATCCACTCAGAGTTGTCAATCGTGACGGGAGCAACACGGTAACCCCGGGAGGCCAGGAAGTCATTCAGGTCGTTCCGGATCTCGAGGCTTCGGCCGGTATGGAGGAAGGGATGACGGAAATAGCGAAGACTCAATCCCTTCTTCCGCATCAGGCCACTCGTCAATACCGCTCCACGGAGAATATTTTCCTCGTAATCCGCCAGCGGCGTGTGGTGGAGATCGAGGTGAGAGAAGGTGTGATTTCCCAATTCCAGTCCGGCATCCAACCACATTACGAGCAGGGCCACACGCCCTTCGTCCAGTTTATCCTCTCTGAAAAGCTTTCCCGCGTTGACAAAACCAATGGCGGGAATCTTGTTTCCAGCGATGCTTCGAATAAGACGCGACGTGATCTTCGTTTGCGTTGGGGTGTCAGTCCACGCCGCCGTGGCCACCGGAAGATCATCAAATGTCACCGCAACCGCACGCCTCACGGGCCTGTTGGAGAGTTGGCCCAGGCCAGGGGGGACTATGACAACCGCGGTGCTCAGAAAGCAAAGCCAGGTGATCCAGCGAAAGGGCCCCTGCTTTACCCAGCCTCTTCTTCCGCTCTTTTCAATAAGCGTGAAGCGCGACACTATATTCATAACGACAGGCCGTCTTTCCGTGTGCTCCAACCGGGCCGTGCTTACGAACTCCCCGGAAACCCTGTTTGTTTACCCGAGTCTCCCGGTGGCTGCGCTGACCCGTTCTTGGACCTTCCGGCTCGTCAATTCCCGGAGAGCATCCGCCGCGATCCATCTTGCGGACCGCGAATCAATCTTCTGAATCTTTCTGGCGAGGCGAATCGCGGCCTTGTTCAAGGTCGCGTTCCGTTTGCCGATTTGCCGCAAAGCCCAATTCACTCCCTTCTTGACAAAATTCCGTTCATCAGTGGCCTCCCGGAAGATGAGAGGAAAGAAGCGCAAGAATTGGCTGTTCGCGGCCTTTTTATCATGGACCGCCATGGCCGCCATCAAGACGAAACCACCTCGTTTGACAAATTCTTCCTTCCTTTGACTCCATTCAAGGGCTTTTCGATGAGCCCATTCCGTCTTGTCAAAAAGGTTAGCACAACAACCGTCACACACAGCCCAGGAGTTAAAGTCCTTGCTCCATCGCTCCATTTGGGCTTCGGTTACCCTGGAGGGCTCATCAATCAAGCTGGCCAGGGCGCGGGCGTCAAGGATTCCAGAGGACCAAAGCTGTTGGGCCAGCTGATGGTCTTTCCCGATCTGCTTGGCAAGTTTCCGTAAAACGGGCGTCGAGACGCCGTAGGCTTTCGTCTCGTGTATCCCAAAACGCGCCATTTCCGCCACCGCTATGGGATTGGAAAAGGATCTGAGTCTTCTTAAGATCTCTGAATAATCCATCAAAATGAAACGGCCGGGTAAAACTCTTCAGAAGAGCATCGCATATTCTTCAGGAAGGTTGGGGGTCGCCCCCGATTGTGAACAGACAAAGGAGGCAAGCCGATTGGCAGAGTCATTGATCCGGTCGAGCTCATATCCCTTCAACATCCCCAATGCAACCGCAGCGGTGAAGGCGTCCCCGGCCCCCACAGAATCGATTGTTTCGACGGGATAACCAGGATGGATCGACTGTCGCGCTCGTGAATAAAGGACACTTCCCTCTTTTCCTTTGGTCAGAGCAATCAGCCGCAGGTCATACCGATGAAGGAGTTCCCTCAGGAGTTCTGCATCATTTCCATCGATCGACAGCATCCGGGACACTACGGGCAACTCATCGATGTTCAGCTTCAGCACGTTGGCAAGATGAAGCGAGACATCGATCACTTCCCTCGAAAAGAAGGGCGCGCGTAAATTGACGTCGAAGATACGCAGGGCGTAGGAGGATGTCTTGTCGAGGAACGTGCGGATCGTTGCCCGCGATAGTTCCGAACGTTGTGCCAACGATCCGAAGCACACCGCGTCAGTTCTGCCCGCCAGTTCCGACCACTGCGGAGTCAAAGGAAGAAAATCCCAAGCCACGTTTTCGGGGATGACAAAAGCAGGATTTCCTTCGAGGTCAATCTCAACCGACACGGTCCCGGTAGGATGCGTTGAGTCGCTGACGACAAAGTCACGATTCAAGCCAAGCATGCCTAGGCGGTTGAGTATCTCGCGGCCGTGCTCATCGGTCCCCACACCGGAAGCAACAATGGCTTCAGCCCCGAGAGCCCGGGCATGGCAGGCAAAGTTGGCAGGAGCCCCGCCCAATTGCATATCGGACGGAAGTATGTCCCACAGAACTTCACCGAGACCCACAAGGATGAATTTCATGACAGATTCGATGAAACGTCTAAAAGTCGATCAACGCCGCACTGTGCTCCGCATTTCAAAATGATCCGAGTATTCTGAAGGCGGTTGAGCCTCCGAACCAGCGGGCCTGCAAGCGATTCTCATCTCGCGGCCCCGTGGCAAGCGAGCCCCGTCGAATGCGTCATTCAACCCGTTCCTGAAGGGGGCGAATGCCGCTCCCGTGCGGTCGATCTTAAGCTCGTTCGACACGTTCGCAGGTAATAACCAGTGTTTCGATGGCCACGTCATTCCCTTTGGCAACGAAAGCGGGACCTTCCCACTTGGTGGGCCAAGCATTGTAGAAATTCCAGCGAACCCTCTCCTGGCCATTGTCGTCCAACAGGACAATGGATCCATTCTTTCGCTGAACCTGCCCATTGACCGCTGCCAAATGCCAATCATAGAGCTCCCTGGAGTCGGTAAGCCCCCATTTCAAGGTGATGTCCGGATATCTCACTCTGCCCGGTAATTTGTGAACCCGATTGGGGTCGCCTCCTTCCCGGTATTCGATCACCTCAACCGTCGAACCGAATCCGGTGCATTCTGAAAATCCGGCCTGTGTAATCCCTTCAATCTCAACCAGGAATCGAAAATTTTTGTATGGGTCGACTTGTGGCATATGTTTCCGCCCCCTCTGTGAATGGATTCCAATTCGTTAGAAATTCTTCTCACCTTTCCACCGGGTTTGATCTAAAGGAAAGACAACGAACCTTCCATATGGCTTTCTGGGCGTTCTCATACCAATCCGGGCTGCAAGGCTTTAGAGAACGCAACAGTTCCTTTCCATGAAAATCTGAAAAGGGTCCGCGGCCGCATGGCATGCGCCGTCACAATGACCTGATTACGCAAACTTTCCCCCTGATGAAGGCTCGAGGTCTTACGGCTCAGGCGCTAGTCTCCTCGTGTATGCAATTTCCCTGTAAATTTCCAGATTGTGACTGATCGTCGCAGTGTATTTCTTCCCCGAAAAGCTCTGATATGAAATCCGGGCCAATATCAGAATAGGCTCGCCCCGGGCGAAATATGAGGCACTGGAGTCCAGGAAAGTCGTGATCTCCTTATTGGGAGCTAAGAACTCAATGTTCCGAAACAGGGGTAGGGAGGAAATTACCTTTTTGCCTCCCAATCCTTTTATTTTTTTGTCGAACTTGACGGCGACTTTCAGTGCGGGTTCATTCCGGATGTTCTTAATCGAGATATACAGCAAGCCTTCGTTGAAAACGAAATCCACGATTACTTCAGGGCGACTCAATTCATCTTTCTCGGGGAGCCCTGGGGTCGGTTGTCGCTTTCGGGTCGCTTGTTTCCTCGCCATTTTCACCTCCCAGTTCCAGGGATCATGGGGTGGGTCAACACCCGGCAGACAGAATGACTGTCCCAGACGACACTTGTCCTTTCCCAACCCGTAAGTTCATCTTCAGGTGAGGTCAGCTTAAACGGAAACCCGCTTCCTGCGCAACCAGTCTCTGGAAAGATCGAAGAGAGGTAATGGAACGGTCGAGGCACGAAAACGGTCGCGGTGAACTGTTCCGTCGGGATTTCCCCCTTAATTTTCCAGTTGCTCCAGGGTGTTTATCCGAAATTTGCGGGAAGGAATCTCACGTTATGAAAGCCCTGCCGCAGCCTCTTTAATCAGGTTACTGGCGATAACGAGACGTTGAATCTGGTTGGTTCCTTCATAGATCTGCGTGATCTTTGCGTCGCGCATCATTTTCTCGACGGGATAGTCTTTCATGTAGCCATAGCCGCCCAGAATTTGGACCGCGTTCGTGGTGACCTCCATGGCGACATCCGAGGCCAGGGTTTTGCACATGGCACTCTCTTTGGAGACTTTCGTCTCCCCCGCATCAATCATGCGCGCAGTACAATAAACCAGCGCCCGAGCCGCCTCAATCTTCATGGCCATATCCGCCAGCATGAACTGGATGGCCTGGAACGACGAGATGGGCTTGCCGAACTGATGCCGTTCACGGGAATAAGAAAGCGCCTCATCCAGGGCCCCTTGGGCAATCCCGACCGCCTGAGAAGCCACGCCCGGCCGAGTGATATCGAAGGTCTTCATGGCCACAATAAATCCCATCCCTTCGCGCCCGAGCATCTGGCTCTTGTGAATCTTGCAATCCTCGAAAACCAGCTCGCGAGTTGCCGAGGCACGGATCCCCATCTTGTTTTCCTTCTTTCCGAAGGAAAAACCGGGCGTCCCCTTTTCCACCACAAAGGCGGTGGCCCCGCGGGCACCTTTAGCCTTGTCGGTCAACGCAATCACGGTATAGGTCTCAGCTTCCCCACCATTGGTAATCCACTGCTTGGTCCCGTTCAATTTATAATGATCGCCAGCTCGCGTCGCGGTCGCTCGAATGGCGCCCGCATCACTGCCCGCACCCGATTCGGTCAACGCAAAGGCCGCCAGTTTCTTCCCTGAAGCGATGTCGGGCAGATATTTCTTTTTCTGTTCTTCGGTGCCGAACAGCAGGATGGGAAAAGTCCCCAAGCCTGTTGCCGCAAAGGCGAGTGCAATGCCACCGCAGAAGCGAGACAACTCTTCAGTGGCGATGACCATCTCCATGATGCCGCCACCCAGACCCCCGTACGCCTCAGGGATGTACACACCACAGATATCCGTTTCCCCCAGCACCTTGACTATGTCCCACGGGAATTTTCCGCTCTCATCGTACTCCGCCCGCACCGGCTTTATTTTCTCAACGCCGATCTTGTGGCAGAGCTCCTTGATGGTCTGTTGTTGCTCATTTAAGAAATAGTTCATTTGATTTCTCCAAGAAAGTGATTTTGAATTCCTGCGATATTGATCAGCATCAGGAAGACGGGAGCGCAATCGAATGGATTTGAATTTCTACAGTGGCGACCGGGCCGGAAGCCAAGGCGGGTAACTATACCATGAAGGATTCCAGCCACCAAGATACGCAAGAATCACACCCAAGTTCCCCTTCGCTGAGACCCTTTGAGCTCCTTCTTCCATTTCAGTGTCTTGCACCGTTTGGCGTCTACTCCCATAACCAAAAGAAAAGCCCAATCCGCGGATCACGGATTGGGCTTTTGACGTTGTGGGCCTGAAGACCGGTGTTTTACTTTCCGGTTGAAATGAACTCCTCTTCCCTCGCCGGTTCATGGGGTCGGGCAGCGCCACCGTGCATGGCTCCACCGCCAAAGTCCAGGTCTTCCAAGCGGACATCAGGTGACGGGCCCGGGGACTCTGTCGATGCATTCAACACCGGCAGGCTGAGATGGTGCTGGTTGGTCGGCAATTCGACGGGTTTACCTGCGGCATACACCTTATGCCGCCCGAAGTTTTTGTACCACTCCGCCGTCGTCGCCGTCATGCGCATATTTTCAATCAGCTGCCGCCAACCGACTCCGGTGTTGTATGCACAGAAGGAGATCTCACCTTCCTGGGTTCCATACGGGATAACACACATCTCGGTCCGGCGGAAATCGTAGGTGAAGAGATCCTGGAACCACATCCCTTCCACGCACAGCACCCGCCATTCGTCCTTCTCCGTGCGCGTTTTCATGCGGTCGTTGCGGTCGCTGTTCGCGGTCTCTGAGGCGGGCTTGAAGAGAGAGATCAACTGACCGATTGGAAAACTCCGGGGGGCGTTTTTGGCATCGTAATTCCGCATGATGGCCAAGGCCAGCTGCGCCGTGGTGAAAGTTTTTCCTCGCGCGCTATCGGTGATCACGGCGACGTCCTTGATGAACTGCTCGTAGTTAAAGAACTTGTAAATCGGGCACCATTCACCGCTCGTGCGGTTGACCATGATGAGGGTGAAGATCCCGCAATTGGGATGGCAATTGCATGCGCTCCAACCCCACGGGGCATCGGCGCCTGCGAGCATGTCCATCACCGACGTGAACGCGGAATAGGAAGACAGCGGGAACCAGTCACGCATCGGCTGAAGGCCGGGGCCCAACTGCGCCTTCAAGTCGTCGCACATCTGCGAAAGGGTGTAGCGCTGCGCCTTGCGGCGACGGTCGTCGATATCTTCATCCCGGCCGGTGAATGAAACCGGCTGGAACGCGATGGTCTGGACCTTGTCAATATTCTGGAGAGCAAACTCAACGATCTTTCCAATACGATGATTATTGACCCCGTTCAGGATCGTCGTCACCAGGGTGGTCTTCATGCCGACCTTCGCCATGTTCTCAATAGCCTGGAGCTTCACGTCGAACAGGTTGCCCACGCCGCGGTGGGCGTTGACGTCTTCTCCGACCCCGTCGAACTGCAGGTAAGCGCCGTGCAAACCCGCTTCGTGAGCCTGGCGGGTGAACTCGGGGTCCTGCGCAAAACGAATCCCGTTGGTGGCGGCCAGAATGCGGTAGAAGCCGACCTTCTTGGCGTATGCCACTGCTTTCAGAAACGTCGCGGCCACAGTGGGCTCGCCGCCGGAGAACAAAATGATGGACTGACGCTTGGGCTTAAAAGAAACCGCGCGATCCAGGATCCCTTTGACGTCCTCCCAGTCGGGTTCATGCACGTAGCCCACCTGGTTGGCATCCATAAAACAAGGATTGCACATCATGTTGCAGCGGTTCGTCAGATCGACCGTAAGAACAGCTCCGCGCCCGAATTTGATGGTCGAGGTGCCATGCTTGTGAACATCGGTGTCATCACTGCAGCGGAAATCACGGCCAAAGAAGAGCGATTCAATTCGGTTTGTCCACTTCACATCGGTGGAAAGGATGTCTTCAATATCCCCGTGCTTCGGGCAGGTTTTCCGCATCAAGACCTTGCCGTCGACTTCAACGATGTCTGCTTTGATTTCGCCGGAATGCTTGCCGTAGAACTCGGACAAATCCTTCTTCCCGGTCATCACCGCGTCGCGCACTTCCTTCACACACTTCGGGCAAAGGGAATCTGTCTGCCGTGGAACCCCCAAAGTGGGAGCCGTGCGCTCGTAACTTTTCAATAGTTTCCCAGGTGCCCATTTCGGGGTAATCTGCTCTCCCTCAGGAACTATCCGGTTGAAGGCTTGAAAGGTCTTCCAGGCCACGTTAGCTAAACCGGAAAGGAAAGCGGAACCACGCATGGACCCCAGTCGCCCCGGGGAACCTTTTTGTTCAGGCAGTACACCATCACTGTACATTCATGCACCTCAAACATCGTTAACTGTATTAGATTCCCCCATCAACCCCTGGGTGAATCCAATCTGATTTGGTTAATCCCTTAAGGGTTGTCCGCCCTCTGACACACTTCAATTTCCGAGCTGATCCTCGAAAGGGAGCCCAAACCGGGTGAATTTTACTTTGATACCGGGGGATTGGCAAGGGAAAATGCCGCGAACTGCTTGATTTCAGGCTTCGTCAGTTGTCCTGGGCCCTTGGGCGGCGCCCCCAGCCCTCCCTGTAACTTGTTTGTTTCTAGATTATGCGGGAGCACCCTGCACCCCTGCGGTAAGAAAAATTAAAATCCAAAAGCCTGTGATGCTACCATGGCAAGCGAGCGCAAACAAAATTGACCTTGACCATGAACCTCACCCAAGAAAAAATTCTGGAAGCCTTCCACGAGACGCGAGAGCCTCAAATGAAGATCAAACACCTCTCCCGTGTCCTTCGTCTCAAGCCCGGCGATCGTCGTCGCCTGCGGGAGTGCTTGGACCGAATGGTGCGCGAAGGCGCACTGGAGAAGCTTCGGGGCGGACGCTTCGGGCTGCCTTCTTCCAAAAAAGAAGAAGGGAGCACGGCTGGCGCAAGATCTGAGGCTCGACCAAAGTCCGGGAGAGCACACGATGAGCCCCCAGCCACTCGAAACCAGTTGGTCGGCCGGCTGGTGACCCACCGCGACGGCTACGGATTCGTCGTCATCAGCGACGCAGGACCGGGGAGTGAAGTGAGCGGGAGAGCTTCCGGAATCCCCAGTCAAGTCAAATTGAAATCCCAGGGACCCGCTCGTTCGGCCACATCGAGGACCTACCCCGGGAGCCATGGCATCTCCATCAAAGGCGATGTCTTTATACCACCCTTGCAAATGCGAGGCGCTCTGAATGGGGATCAAGTCGTGGTGGAGATCGATGCTGTCAAACGGGAAGGCCGGGCGGAAGGCCACATCGTCAAAGTCCTGGAGAGGAAATTCTCATCTGTAGTCGGACAATTCAGGCGCCGAGGATCCATTGCCATTGTCCTTCCCGTGGACGAAAAATTCCTTCACCAGGTGGTGATCGAGTCAGGGCATGAAGGCAGCGCGAAGGACGGTGACCTTGTCGATGTTGCGATGACCGCCTTCCCGACTTCCCTGGAATCACCCCGGGGCCGAGTGACGGAGGTCCTCGGCAAGCCTGGAGATTTTGGCATCGACGTGGAAATCATGATCCGGAAGCATCACCTTCCACATCGCTTTCCGACAGAGGTGAAAGAGGCCGCACGAACCATTCCGCAGGAGGTGAGCACGGAAGAAGCCGGACGACGTGAAGACTTTCGCTCTCTCCCTATTGTCACTATAGATGGCGAAACGGCGAAGGACTTTGATGATGCCGTTTATGTCAGGCGGCTTGGAAACGGGAATTGCGAGCTGCAGGTTCACATTGCCGATGTGGCCCACTATGTCACCCCCGGCTCTCCCCTCGATTTGGAGGCCGCGCTGCGCGGAACTTCGATCTACTTCCCCGATCGAGCTGTCCCCATGCTGCCGGAAGAGCTCTCCAACGGTATATGCAGCCTGAAACCGAAGGTGGATCGGCTGGTCCAATCCTGCATCATGGAAATCGATCCCAACGGGACAGTGGTGTCGCATCGCTTTGCCCAAGGGGTTATCCGAAGCATGGAACGGATGACTTACACCAACGTTGCGAAGATCCTGGTCGATAGCGACAAAGTCACTACAGCTCGGTACGCCCCGCTGGTTGAGACCTTCCACCTGATGCAAACATTGGCGATGATTCTAAACCGAATGCGTGATGCCAGGGGTTCAATCGATTTCGATCTGCCCGAACCCGTCATCACCTTCGGCGAGAACGGGATTATGACCGGGGTGATCCGCAGCGAGCGCAATATTGCACACCGTATCATCGAAGAATTCATGTTGATCGCCAACGAAACCGTGGCGCGAGAGCTTTTCGAGCGCGAAATCCCGGCGCTCTATCGAGTTCATGAGTCGCCTGATCCCGCCAAGGTGGCCGAATTTGAAATGATCGCGCGAAGTTTTGGATACTCGTTGGGGATTGACTTGGTGGTCAAGAAGTTGCCCGTGGAAAAGGAGGGGAGGGCAAGAGAGAGACGGGGAAAGAATACAAGGACAGAGGCTCGACACTCCACGACGGCTGGATTTGCCAAGTCAAATTTGTGGCTGCAGCCAACGGATCTCGTCGTGACCCCCGCCCATTACCAGAAACTCGCGGAGCGGGTGGTTGGGAAGCCGGAGGAGCGGATCCTTTCCTATCTCATGCTGCGATCCCTCAAACAAGCACGGTACAGCGAGCTCAACCT
>JBAVHJ010000585.1:0-2552 GCA_049685715.1 Terriglobia bacterium
TGGGCAGGATCTAGGCCTTAGTAAGGTGTTTTTTGCCCCCGAAATAATCCCCCATTTGGCAACTTCAATTAGCAGGGAAGCCTGCTTTGGCGAGAGCACATCGGCATGATCTGCCGGGACAAATCTGGCATTTGACCGACCCCTTCACCAGCGTTGGTTTCTGCTCCAGTTCATCCGCGACGGCCAAGCCTAGTGCTACACCGCGGAGGCGCAGAGGGCGCAGGAATCGAAAAGAGGGGGCCAGATCCTCATGGGGGAGGAACCCCTACAGGGTTCCTTCTTCTCTTAGGGCGATCCGCACCCAGGGTAGGCCGCAAGGCGGCCAACCCTGGGCTATTGAAGACATCCCCTTCGGGGAAGCGAGTCAATCTCCATCCCAATTTCTTAACTATGATTTTGAGAGGGGTCGGACCAAGTCAACCCATTGAGATTCTTGTGGATCATCGGAAAAAAGGGCAGGACTTTGGCCTTAGTAGCTGTTTTTTGCTCCCGAAATAATCCCCCATTTGGCAACTTGGATCAGCAGGAAAGCCTGCGATGGCGAGAGCCCATCGGCATGATCTGCCGGGACAAACCTGGCATTTGATCCACCCCTGTCACGAGCGCCGGTTTCTGCTCCAGTTCATCCGCGACCGGAAAGCCTAGTGCTACACCACAGAGACGCGGGAGGCGCAGGAATCGACAAAGAAATCCTGGGGTCACACATCGGGACGTTTGGACAGTTCCAAATTCCGGGGTCCGACGGAGACAATGAATTTTGCTGCATCAGAGCGCCAGATCCGAAGATTGAAAATCGACAAGCGATTCTTCATTTGTCCAGTATCCGGATGAGACGCCGAATTCACCCGGGGACCGAAACTGCTTCGGCGACTGGCCGCCCCGCGGATTCAGGGGGGCGTGGAGTCAATAAATACTTGAGTTCCCGCATCAAGCATGGGGGTGCTTCCCCTTTCCGCTGATGCGGTAGATAGCCGATTTCTCGCGCACATGAAAGCCGATGCGCTTGCGAGGGGAGGCGGGCGGCGTCATGAATTGCCGGATGGCATCGAAAACAACTCGGAACTGGGCGTCATACTTCTCTTCCAACTCCTCCAATTTCCGGACAAGGTCGGCGTGAGCGGATAGAATGACCCGTAATTGAATGAAAGCGCGCATGATTGCAATGTTGACCTGAATGGCGCGCGGGCTATTCAAGACACTGGAGAGCATCGCGACACCCTGCTCCGTGAAGGCCATGGGGGCGTAACGTAACCCCATGCGGTCGGAATTGGAGGTCACAAATTGTGACCTCCATTTCATAAACTCCGGGCGATCCAGCACAAACATAAAGTCATCCGGAAAGCGTTCGGCATGGCGCTTGACCGCCTGTTTGAGAACCTTCGTTGGGATCTCATACAGCACAGCCAGCACGGATCGGGATCAGTTCGGAATGGCGCTAAGTTAAGAGGATGGAAAAACGGATCTAACCGTACCCCAGAAAAGACGCTTATGACAATCCCAGTCAGCGCGCAGGTTGGTGCTGGAGGAGGTATCTTTGATCCCATTTTGGCGGGATCGAACCCAGATCCTAAATGGGGAAGGAACCCCTTCAGGGTTCCTTCTTCTCCTGTGGCAATCCCCACCCAGGGTGGCCCCGAAGATCGGGGCAACCCTGGGCTATTGAAGGCTTCCCCTTCGGGGAAGCAGATCAATCTCCATCTCAATTTCTAACTAAGCGCCATTCGGGTCAGTTCGGGACATGGAACGAGCGGGGATGATCGTGAGCCATGTCCTATTCCCCAATCTCACCCCAATTCATTGTCATTGATTATCGTGACGTGTGCGGAAAATTCGATTACAATCCGCAACGCATTTCCTACCAAATGTCGCAACGGACTAGTGTTCAGGATACCGAAGTCAGAAGTCGGAGGTCTGAAGTCAGAGGCCGGAAACCAGAGGACGGAAGCCAGAAATCAGAAGCCGGAAATCGGAAGTCAGAATCCAAGGAGACGCATCTACTATGATCTCGAGAAGCCGCTGGGTTGTCATCTTGATGTTCGGATTGAGTTGTCTTTCGTTGGCTCAGACCAAGGGTCGCACGGCGCAGCCGCAAGCGGCTTCAGTGGGCCAGGTTCGAAAAGTGGGGACAGTCCCTGAGGAGCGGGACAGTCCCCACCCAGCGGGCCAGGTTGATGGAAAGATGTTCGGTGCCATGCGGTGGCGGCAGGTGGGGCCTTTTCGCGGGGGACGCGTGCTGGCGGTGACCGGCGTCGAGGGCGAGCCGAATGTGTTTTATTTTGGCGCGGCTTCGGGTGGCATCTGGAAGTCCACCGATGCGGGCGCCAACTGGCGTCCGATTTCAGATAAGCAGCCTATTGAGTCTACGAGCAAGAAAAGTGGGGACAGTCCCGGGAAAGCGGAACAGTCCGCAAGAAAAAATGGGGACAGTCCCGGGAAAGCGGGACAGTCCCCATTTTTCTCCCCAGTTTTAGCGTCCATCGGCGCCATTACCGTCGCGCCCTCAGATCACAACATTATCTATGCCGGCTCGGGGGAGGCCTGCATCCGCGGCA
>JBAVHJ010000586.1:0-2278 GCA_049685715.1 Terriglobia bacterium
CCCCACCTTGAATTCGTGCCGCCCATGCCAATGTCTCGGCGGCAGGGTTAAGTTGGCGAGCCATTCATAGCGTCGTGCCCTTCCATGGTCTGTCTGAAAAAAGTTTCCACTGGCTCCGTCCGGGTGAAGCAGGAAAGGCAAGCCTCCCGCGAGAGGCCGATCATCGGTTCGGAACTGGCTGACCGCCATTCCCAATTCCAGCAACCACCCGCCCGGGAGGTAAATCTGGTCTTTTATGGTGGCGAGGTAGGCCGATCGCCGCTGGTCAACCGTCGAGGGCAGCGGACTGGAGAGGGACAAGCCGAAGTTGGGGGAGCGAAACTGATTGACGAGGACACTGGCGGTGAGGATATTCGAGGCGGTCAAGTTGATTTGCGCCTTCGCAAGATTGCTCCAACGCCAGACGTGTGTGCGATCGGCGCCCGCGGGGAGCTCGTTGACGATGTTCAAATCGTACTCGCCATCGACGGCGTCATAAAACCAGGCCTTCCCTTTATTCAGCGGGCCGGAAAAAGTCACTCGAGGCGTCCACTCGTTGAAGTTCAATCCCTTGCGATTCTGAATCGACGGGATAAAGTTGGTGGCCGCGAAACGGAAGTGATCATCTCCCATCCCCGTGATCAGACTCAAAACCGCTCCCGAGCCCTTCCCGAACTCGGCGGGAATGCGGCTGTCCAGAATACTGACTGATCGGACAGCGTCGGCGTTGACCTGCAAATCCAGCAGGCCCGTGACGGGATGGGTGATGTTAAACCCGTCAAGTAGATCAAAGATCTGGTAGGTGGCCGCTCCATTCACGTGAATCTGCGCCGCGGCATCCGACAGGACTCCGGGGATCAACGGGAGCGCCTGACGGATGTCGCGAGTCGTGGGATAGGGGAGATTGATGATGTCCTGACCACTGAGGCCCTGGCTGTTCGTGGTCTTCTCGGGATCAATGATCGGTGGAGTGTAATCAACATTCATCACCTCGTGCAATTCCTGCAGGTGATTGAGTGTGATCTCCACTTTCTGGGTTTCGCCCACACGGGGTTCATCGGAGGTGACGACATAGAATCCCTCCTTTTCCACGCGGAGTTGATAAAGGCCCGGTGATAGATTCGCAAACTCGAATCGGCCGGTGTGATCCGTTTCCCCCTGGATGATCCTCTTGCTTTCTTTAGAGGTGAGCGTCAATTTTGCTGAAGACGCGGGGATTCCATTCTCATCGGCTACGGTCACCAGGAGTTTCTGATCTGCAGGCTTGGGGCGCTCAGGCGGTGCCGACAGGGGATTTTGATAGGTGTCCGTGAGAACCGATTGGCCGGAAGCCTGCCCCCCCGGGGAGGGGAGGAACACCGGCTCAGCGAACGACATCGAGGCCAAAATCGCAGAAAGGAGAGCCAGGAGGGCAGCTTGAAGTGAGAAGCGACAAGCCAAGGAGCGCGGGCCGGCCCTCATGAAACGACCTTGTCCCTGAATCCCCCTGGGTCCGATCTTTAACGAGCACACGATCTTGTTGAACCTGGTGTAATTCCTGTTAGGAAGGAGATAGCAATCCTCGAAGGCCTCTATGAGGTTGTCGATGGAGCACCTCAATTCCTCGACGTGTCCACCGATCTCCCCTTTCCGGCTCTTCAACCGATCCATCGGTTTCCTCTTCCCGGCGCGAACTGGACCAAGGGAGGCGAGGTCTGCTTCCCCCTTAAGGAGTGGATTCAATCTCTTTTGCCGGGCTCACGGTTCCCCCGATTCGGCGGGGTGGAGCTGAACCACGCAACTTAGACCACCAGACTTCTCTCATCATAGATGCAGGAACATGAGTTCTTGTTGCGAGCGGCATTTCGCGTGCTTTTGCGAGCCTCATCCCGACTTGACATTACGGCGGTGGAAACCCGAGGCGCCGTCCGGGATGGGAGGTGCCTCCTCCCCGGTTTGAAGATGCCCAAGCCCATCGGTCGCCCTCACAACGAGGGCGTAATTGCCCTTGCGGGCCGGCGTCCACTCCTTATGCCACAGCACCCATGAGAACGATGAAAGAGCCGGCTTTATCTCTGCCTGCTCCCATGTCTCTCCTCCATCGTTAGAAACTTCGATGGTCTTGACCCCGCGATCGCCCGCAAAGGCAATTCCTGCAAGGATCGTTTTCCCCTGGAATGCTTTTCGCGGAACATCGATCCGCGACATGGTCTTGTATTCCGCCTTGTCATCCCAGCCGCGCGCCTGCCAGTAACCTTTGAAATCGTAGTCGACTGCCTCAATCCGGGTAATCCATTTGACATTTTTCATGCCATAGATC
>JBAVHJ010000587.1:0-16180 GCA_049685715.1 Terriglobia bacterium
TGATGGTCACCTCGCGAGGGCCGGTGATTTTTCGGCAGACTCGTTGTGGGCTGGGAGGGCGGCAATTCACGCTCTACAAATTTCGGTCGATGGTGGAAGGGGCTGAGGCCCAAAGATCAGAGCTTGAGGCGTTGAACGAATTGGATGGGCCGGTCTTCAAGGTCTCCAACGATCCGCGCTGCACGCCGCTGGGACGTCTTCTAAGGAAGCTTTCCATCGATGAACTGCCCCAGCTGGTGAATATCCTGAAAGGGGATATGTCGTTTGTCGGCCCACGCCCCCCTCTGCCCTCAGAGGTGGCGAAGTACGTTCGATGGCAACGGCGGAGATTACGCATGCGCCCGGGGCTAACATGTCTGTGGATCCTGGAAGGGCGGAACAATCTGAATTTCGAACGGTGGATGCAGCTCGATTTGGAGTACATCGACAACTGGTCGGTTTTCCTCGATTTCAAGATCCTCTTAAAGACCATCCCCATCGTCCTTTCCACCCGCGGAGCCCGCTAGACCGGAATTTTGGAGTGCCTCTTGTTTTAAACAACCTCGGCCCCCTGTTTCCAAGTGACAGAATTCAAGTGAGGAAGTGCTTTCGGCTCTTTATTTATGGCGGCCTCGGACCTGGTTGAGAAACGTCCAACTCATGTAAATTAGGGCTCATTGGTTCCGGCGTGTCCGGGATAGGATAAATGATTTCCTCCCATGACCCGTCTTCCTTGCTGTCGCATGCGTCTTATGCTTAGATTCTGTGGGATTGTGATCGCCCCTTATGGTAAAATTTCAAGGACGAGGAGCAGTGTTCCAGGGGGAGACCGCATATTTTCGTGACGAGGAATGAATTGAGATTTGTGATGTCAGGAAGGGGAGGGACGCCATGATGTGGATCAAATCGGCTTGCAAGGGATTGTTGAGTTGTTTGATTTGTTTTGGAATGCTGGGTGCAATTCCACTCCATGCTCAAAGCGCCGCTTCCCCGGTGGTCTGGAAGGATACAAAGCTCTCGGTTCAGTTTGATAATGCGACAATCGGTCAGATTCTCAATTCAATTTCCAGTGCCACGGGTATCAAGCTCTCGGTGGATCCCGCGGTGGGGAGTTATCGGGAGAGCGTTTCCTTCAGGGGTCTTTCTCTTCGGGAGGGGATCTTGAAGGTGCTCGAGGGAAGTGGGATTGATTATATCGTTGTGGGAAGCCCGCAATCCCCACAAGGGGTGAACCAGGTTTTGTTGCTGGGTTACTCACCCAAGGGTCCGGTGACTCCCTCTGCGGCCCCCATTCCTGTTGCTCAGGCAGGGCAGCCACTGCGCCCGAATCCCTTCGCCACCGGGGCGGCTGCGAATCCGTTCGGCCAAGGGCAACCGGTTGGGGAACAAGTGGCGACTCCCCAGGCGGACTCAGGCGGTTTTCTCCCGTTTCCTGACGCCAGTGACAATTCTAATCCGGAGAATCCCCAGACTGACCCGGCTCAGAAACCCGCGCCCCCCAATCCGTTTAATCCTAACCCGGCTGCAACTCCGGCTCCTCAGACTCCTGCCACCCCGTCTGCGCCCGTGCCGGATCGGCGTGTGCCTTCACCTTTGCCGCCTGGACGTCGGTAAGGCGGCTCTTTGGATGTTCTCCTTCCCCCGGGGTAGGGTCTGAGCGAACCCTGGTCCTTTGACGCTCTGACCATGGATGGGGGAAATCACGAGTCTCTCTATTTTCGTCTCCCAGTGATCCCTCTCTGATGCAAAAAACATCCGAAAACAAAGTGTTTGCCTTCAACCGTGCGGCTTCTCATAATTATTTTCTGTTCGACCGGTATGAAGCGGGCTTGGCCCTGCGCGGAACTGAGGTGAAGTCTATCCGCGAGGGGCGCGCCAATCTGAAGGAAAGTTATGCCCAGGTTAAGAATAGTGAGGTGTGGTTGATCCACTGTCATATCAGCCCCTATTCTCACGGAAACCAGCAAAACCATGATCCCTTGCGGGCGCGAAAGCTGCTGTTGCATAAGACTGAAATTCGCCGCCTGATTGGAAAGACTGTGGAGCGTGGATTCACGCTCGTTCCCCTGCAACTTTATTTAAAGAAGGGAAGGATCAAGTGTGAATTCGCACTGGCCAAAGGGAAGCATACCCACGATAAACGTGAAACGCTGCGGCGGAAAGAAACCGATCGCGAGGCGCGTGCTGCGATGAGACGCCGGCGGTAAATGAAAGCGCGATGGCAGTACGGCATGGGACGTGAACGGTTCGATTAAACCGCGAATCCCTGGGATTGACGGTCTCAAGAACACAAACTAAAGAGCAAATCCACACCAGTATCCGGAGATGCGCAATCATGAATTTTAATCTGACCCCAAAAAAGTTTGCGGAGATACAGGTCGAAGCCCTGGTTGTTTATGTGTTTGAGAAGGAAACTGAGTTGAAGGGGGTGATTCGGGAGGTGGATCGAGTGACGGGAGGCCTGATTACCTCCTTTTTGTCCTCCCAGGAACTTACCGGCAAACTCTATGAGTATGCCTATGCCCGAAACCCTGAAGGCCTTCAGGCGAAGCGGCTTTTTGTTTTTGGCGCCGGGAAGAAAGAGAGTTTCGATCTGGGACGATTGCGGAAACTGGCCGGAGCAGTGGCGCGGACCCTGCGATCAAAATCGATTTTGGAATTTGCGATCCTCAAGCGCAGCGCCTTTGAGAGTGCCGGGGCGGCCCAGGCGTTGGTTGAAGGGGTCATCCTGGGGCACTTCGACATTGATCGGTACAAAACCGACAACGAACCGAAGAAGGCGATCCAGACGGTGCTGCTGGCGGGAGGTGATCCGGCGCGAAAGCCCGCCATCCTCCAGGCCATCGAGCGAGGTCGGATTGTTGCAGAATCGCAGAACTTTGCGCGCGAGTTGATCAATGAGCCCTCGAATAAGCTGACGCCCACCCACCTCGCCGAAAGGGCCAGTGCGATGGCCAGGGAATTCGGCTTGCACATCGAAGTCCTGGAAAAAGAGAAGATGCAGGAGTTGGGCATGGGAGCGATGCTGAGCGTCGCGCGCGGCAGCGAAGAGCCTCCCAAACTCATCGTGCTGACCTACCATCCGGAGGGGGTTGAACACCCTTCCAAAACGATCGGATTGGTGGGGAAGGGAATCACGTTTGATACGGGGGGAATTTCATTGAAGCCCCCTGAGGGCATGGAAAAAATGAAATATGACATGAGCGGCGCCGCGTCCATGATCGCAGTCATGCAGGCTATCGCGCAGCTCAAACCAAAGTGCAAAGTGATCGCGACGGTTCCCACCACTGAAAACATGCCCGGGGGAAAAGCCCAGAAGCCGGGAGATGTCCAGACAGCCTTGTCAGGGAAGACCATCGAAGTCATCAATACGGACGCGGAGGGTCGCTTGATTCTCTCTGACGGGCTCTCTTACACCCGGAAGCTCGGAGCGACCCATCTGATCGACATGGCGACTTTGACCGGGGCCGTGTCCATCGCCCTGGGCGACGTCCGTGTCGGCATCATGGGGAATAATCAAAGATGGATGGATGCCTTCCTCCGGGCCGCCGAAGACTGTGGGGAGAAGATGTGGCAGTTGCCCATGGATGAAGAGTATGGGGAATTGATCAAGAGCAAGATCGCTGATTTGAAAAATACCGGTGGCCGCTACGCCAGCACCATCACGGCCGCCAAGTTTTTGGAAGCTTTTGCGGAGGATACCCCCTGGATTCATTTGGATATCGCCGGCACGGAGTGGATGGAAGAGTCCAAGCCCTACTGCTCCGAAGGGCCTACCGGGGTGGGAATACGGTCGGTGATCAAGGCGATTTGTGAACAACGGTGAAGAGCAGGTGTCGGGCGTCGGGGATCAGGGAATAGGTGATAGGTAGTAGGTGGTAGGGAGAGGAAGCCAGAAGCAGGAGGTCGGAAGTCAGACGTTTGAAGTCGGAAGTCAGAAATCGACAGGATTTGACTTTGGACCTTGAACTTTGAACCTTGAACTTTGGACTTTATGCCCTCACAAGATCCTCATTTTGCTGGTCGGGGGATGTTCCATGAGCTGGATGTAAAGCTTCAGGAATTTCGCGAGAAGAGTGCGGATCCTGAGGTGAATGGCCGCTATGAGTTGATTCTCTCGAACGAATGGGCTTCAAACGACTGCCGGATGGACGGGGTATCGGCTGCGCTTTTGGAACAGGCCATTGAGAATCACCAGAATGCCACCGCCCTGCTAATGTCGGGGAGTGAAAACGACCCCCCGGTCTTCCCCAATATTAAAGAAGTTCATGCCATGATGATGGAGGGGCTCAGTGAACAGGCGGGGGAGTTTCGGGTGGGCCCTGTCCCGCCGCTGTCTGCTGAACACCAACCGCCGGAGCCGGACGCGATTGAAGCGACGATCGGTCGGCTGCAGGAATGGGCTGCGGCCGACAGCTTTCTGGAACTTCATCCCATCCAACAAACCGCCCTGGTCCTCGTTCGTCTTCTCGATATCCATCCGTTCACGGATGGGAATCCCCGGACTTGTCGCGTTATGGCCAACTCATGCTTGATCCGGGCCCTATTCCCACCGGCGATTTTTTTATTGGCCGAGGCTTCCCAGTATCAGCAAGCCATGGAGGCGGGATTGGTCATGGACACGACCAAGCTGACAGGCCAGATTGCCCGTTCCGTCGACCGGACTTTGGACTACTGCCTCACCGGAACCTTCATATCCCCGGTAACTTGACACCCCGCTTATTCGGAGTAGAATGGGCGGGCTTGATTTCAAGTCGAGCGCACGTATTGTAAGATCCGTGCCGCCTAAATCCGTCTGGGGCGGGTGCGGGGGAACCGGAGAAGAGGGGTGAATCCCCGGTGATTTATGCTGGGGTAGAGTACTTTCAAGCTCGAACCCGTCAGCTAACCCCGTCGGCGAAATAGGGTTCCTGGGAGACTTGCCTGTTCTATTCGAACAAACTTTTTCAGGAATCAACAAATTTGGAAGGGCATGATTGAAATCAGGGAATCCATCTGTCCACAGCGGCCCTGTGGATTTTTTTTGCCTCATCATTGAGTTATCTCTAGGGATCTCGAAGCGATCCCTGCGGACGAGTGTTGGAATTGTCCGACGCAGAAAGGTTTTGGCCCTCCTCTTTTCAGTTTGGAACACCATCCTGTTCCTTCCAAGGTCCCATGTAAGGAGTTGCCCTTGAGCACTCAAGCCCCACTAGCTCCAACTGAACCTGTAGAGCTCCGTCGTGATGTGACCATCTGGGGCTCCTTCATGTGGGGCTATGCGGATGTTGGTGCGGATATCTACACTGCCCTCGGTCTGGTCATTGCCGCCTCGCAAGGAATGGCGAGTGTGGCGTTTGCCATTGCCGGGCTGGTCTATATTTGCATCGGACTGGCTTATACTGAGCTGGCTTCAGCGTATCCTGTGGCAGGGGGCGGCCATTATTTTGCACTCCGCGGTCTCGGTGATTTTTGGGGATTTGTCGCGGGCGCCGCTCTGCTCCTCGATTATACGATTGATATCTCACTTTTTGCGGTGGCCTCGGCAGGATACTTTCTATCCTTCTGGTCGAAGATTGTGACGCATGCCGACCGGGTCAAGCACAATATCCACTTCACTACGAATTTTGTTGTCTACGACTGGGTCATGGTCGTCGTGGCCCTGGGTTTGATCCTGTTTTTGGTTTGGCTCAACATCCGCGGAATGAAGGAATCGTCCCTCTTCAACGAGATTCTCGGGGCGATCGATATCGTGACGGAATCCATGCTGGTCATGTGTGGCTTTCTGTTCGCCTGGAAGCCGGAGCTGATCACAGCTCAATTTCTTGAAACATGGCGGCATTTTGACCTGCACCAGTTTGCCTACGGAACCTCGCTGGGCATCATCTGTTTCGTGGGTTTGGAATCGATCTCCCAGGCGGCCCAGGAGACCCGCCGCCCCGCGACGATTATCCCCCGGACGTCTCTTACCCTCATTTTCACGGTATTCATATTTGCCGTGGCGTTTTCGAATCTGAGTCTGGGGGTTTCCAGTTGGCAGAGTTTCAGGGATCACCTGGAAGATCCCGTGGCCTTTCTGGCGACGCTCATTCCCTTCATTGGGATCATTGCGGGTCCCTTTGCCGCCTTTCTCGGGATGACCATCCTCGCGATTTCTGCGAATTCAGGGATCATGAGCGCCTCCCGTCTCACCTTTTCAATGAGTCAACTGAAACTGCTGACCCCCTGGTTTGATAAAGTCCATCAGCGATACCGGACGCCCGCGCGGACGATCGCCTTCTTCTCAGGCTTGGGCATCTTATTTGTTGTGGCTTCCGCCTTCACGCCGCAGATCATCGACACCCTGGGAAACATGTATGCTTTTGGGGCGACCTTGGGCTATATCATCGTCTTCATCTCATTGATTAAATTGCGATTCAGCGATCCTTACACACCGCGACCCTACAGGGTCCCGATTAACCTTTCCTGGAAACGTGACGAGGGTCGGGCGATTCAGGTCCCGATCCTTGGTTTTATTGGCGCGTTGGGCGTGAGTATGATTTTCTTTTTTGTTGTCTACACCCACGCCATCGGGCGCATTGCCGGCCCGACCTGGGTCATTTTGTGTTTATCCTATTATCTTTATTATCGCCGCCGAATCGGATTGCCTCTTCTAGGGAGCGTCAAGCACAACTGGGAGCAGGAGCAAATCAAGGTGTTGACTTCGGCGGAAGAATTCGATTTGCTGGAGCAATATAAGCTGGCATTGCTGGAGCGCGATAAGATCCTCCGGAAGCGGGCAGAGGCCGCGCCGTGACCGCCTCAGGGAATGGAACTCAGGGTATCCCGATGAAGGAGGGGCGAAGCAACCCCATTGAACCGGGCGGCAAGCTCTCCTGGTCGGATCGTTTCAAATGGATGAATGCCTATATTTTCATCCTCTGTGGTGTCGTGATGATCTATCGTACTTATACCTCACCCGCGAACTGGCTGGTTATGCTCACCGGTATCTTGTTCCTTGGATTCGGGGTCTATCGGCTGCGGATGATTCGCCGTGTAGTGGACGGAGAGCACCCTTCGCCGATAACCCGGGGAAAGGTGCGCCACTCGTCGAGGTTCTGACAAGACCATGCATTCATCACTCGCATTTCATCCTCTGGGTATCTTCATCGCCTTTGTGTTCCTGGTCTCCATGTCTTCGATCCTCTGGTGGATGCTGCATCCTCCCCCCCAGCTTGAGGCAGCCGTTGCCAAGGCCCGACGGTCCATTAGCGCACTACGCCGCATCATGGTGACCACGCGAGGCATGCGTTATGACGACCGCGCCGTCGAACTGGCGTGCCGGTTGGGGCAGGAACAGAAGTCGGAGATTGTGGCCACTTACATCATCGAGGTTCCCCTGACCTTGCCCCTGGGGATCACACTGGACCAGGAGGAAGCTAAAGCGCAGGAAGCGGTGGCCCGGGCAGTAAACATCATCAAGCTGCATGCCTTGCCCGCGAAGAAAAACATTGAACGCGATCGCGAAGCGGCCCGAGGGATTTTGCGGGCCGCCAAGGAAATGGATGTGGATCTACTGATCTTGTCCATCGATCCACACAAGACCGCCTTAAAGAAGTTTACGGGGAAGACCACCGAGCGCATTCTCAGTGATGCCCCCTGCGAGGTGATCGTCGATCATATCCCGGTCAGCGAATTATTGCAGATTACGCCGCAGGGGTGAGGAACATAGAGAGGGAAGATCGGGCAAGCACTGGGTCCAGGAAGCTAGTTTGGGCCGAAGAAGGGGGCGGTAATCGAGTATGCGAATCATTGTTGTGGGGTTTGGACGGGTAGGGACACAGCTCGTTCAACAGCTCAATACGAAAGAAGACGAAGTCATCGTCATTGACCAGGAACGCCACTTGGCCGACCATCCGCTGGCATCGGTTCCCACGCGCCTGATCATTGGAGATGCGATTGACGCGGAGGTGCTGCGCGAAGCCGGCATTGAAGAGGCCGATGTTCTGTTTGCCACCACGCGGGATGAAAACACCAACCTCATGGTGGCCCAGATGGCCCGCATCGTCTTCAACGTCCCCAAGGTTTTGGCGATGATCTATGACCCCAGCCGCGAACAGAGCTATCACGAGGCCGGAATCGAAACGTTTTGCCTGACCGTGGCGGGGGCTCAATACCTGGCATCTCAAATCACAAAATCGCCTCTGACGGATCTCAAGGGAGCCTGGAAAAAAGCGCACGACGAGATGCTCAAGCTGGTCAAAGAGCCGGTCAAGAGCGTGGCGACCCAGGGGAAGAATTATTACATCATCATCCTGGGTGGAAGTCTGGTGGGCTATTATCTTGCACGAAACTTGATGGCCAAGGGCCATGAAGTGACCATCATCGAGGACGATCCGGAAAAATACAACATCATCATTCACCAGATCGACTGCAATGTCATTTTCGGGGACGGGTCGACCACCCCCATTCTGGAACAGGCCGGCGCCAATCGCGCGGATGTGTTTCTTGCGGTGACGAACCACGATCACGACAACCTGATCGCCTGCCAGGTGGCCAAATCGCGCTTTGGTGTGAAAAAGACCATTGCCCGCGTGAAGAATCCGAGGAACGAGCCCATCCTTCAGCGCCTGGGGGTGGACGTGACGGTCAGCTCCACGGGCATCATCGCCCAGATGATTGAACGCGAGCTACCGATGAGCACCATCAAAACCCTGCTGGATTTCAAAGCGAGCCAGCTGGAGATGGTCGAGTATGACCTCGAAGACAAATCTCCGGTCATTGGCCGGCAGATCCGGCAGCTCACCATGCCCAAGGACTCCAATATCGTCACCATCCTTCGTGCCAAAGACGCCGTGGTTCCGCGCGGCGATACCACCTTCGCCCGCGACGACGTCGTGCTGGTGCTCATGAAGGAAGCCGTGGAGCCTGAAGTGAGACGGGTCCTGCTGGGATAGTCGCTCATGAAGATCGCAATCCTGGGCATTCGGGGTATTCCGGCGAATTATGGGGGCTTCGAAACGTTCGCCGAGGAGTTGAGCTGGCGACTGGCTGCACGGGGCCATGAGGTCACGGTTTACGGTCGATCCCACTATGTGGATCCCAGCCTCGGCTGCTACCGCGGGGTCCACATTGTGGTCCTTCCCACCCTTCGATCCAAGTACTTCGATACGGTCGTCCACACCTCCCTCTGCACCCTCGATATCCTCGGCAAGAACTACGATTGCGCCCTGATCTGCAACGCCGCCAACGCCATCTTCTCGTGGGTGCCGCGTCTTAACGGTACGCGAGTGGCCCTGAACGTCGACGGGTTGGAGCGGAAACGGAAGAAATGGAATGCGCTGGGACGGCTTTATTACCAGATTTCAGAGTGGCTGGCCACCTGGATGCCAGATGCCATTGTGACCGATGCCGTGGCCATTCAGGAATATTACCGGTCGCGGTATGGCGCGGATTCCACGTTTATCCCTTATGGCGCTACGGTGGATCATGAGGTTAGTGAAGGAACATTATCGCGCCTCGGCCTTGAACCGAAACGGTATTTCCTCTATGTGAGCAGGCTTGAACCGGAAAACAATGCGCATCTTGTCATCAAGGGCTATGAGAAGACGGAGACGAGACTTCCACTGGTGATCGTGGGGGACGCACCCTACAGCGAAAAGTATGTTGCTCAACTGAAGTCGACCAGGGATCCGCGGGTCCTCTTTGCAGGCGCCGTGTACGGCCCGGGCTACCACGAGTTGCAGGCCAATGCCCTGTCCTATGTTCATGCCACCGAGGTGGGCGGAACTCATCCCGCCCTGGTCGAGGCGATGGGCCACGGAAACACCGTCATTGTGCATGAGACCGCGGAGAACCGGGAGGTCGTGGGAGAGGCAGGAATCCTTGTGGATATGTATGACGAGGCAAAGCTGGCGGAGGTTTTGCAGTGGACGGCGGATGGCAAAGTAGACATGCATCGGCTCGGGACACTGGCGCAACAGCGCGTCCGGACCGATTATTCCTGGGATGCCATTACCACCGCGTACGAGAAACTGTTTGACTCATTGATGAAAATCTAGATACTTTAACGGTCTTGGGATTAATCCACCGCCGAGCACGCAGAGAACGCTGGGGGTGAGGGGTTAAGACCTTAGTATCCCTGGGATGTTCTTGTGCCGGGAATTTCATCCGGCGGCTCTAAGTTTTGGTAGCTCCGGTGCCCGCCGCGACGAGTTCTCACCGGGGGATTTTGTGTGAATGCTAACAAAGGCCCCCGGCACTAGAATCGGCCACGGCAGACCCGTGTTACCAAGACAATCGATCAACCCTGCGTCTCTGCGGTAATAAATGCCCTGAATTGAGGAGAATTGATGATCGAGGGAGTTCGAGTCAAGACGTTGAAGGTCATTCCCGATGAACGGGGCCGCTTGATGGAGGTCCTTCGCAATGATGACGATGTTTTCATCAAGTTCGGACAGATATACATCACCACGGCGTATCCCGGAGTGGTGAAAGGCTGGCACTACCACAAGAAACAGATTGATAATTTTGTGGTCGCCCGGGGGATGATGAAGCTGGTGCTTTATGACTCGAGAAGGAAGTCAAAAACCTTCCGTGAAATCAATGAATTCTTCATGGGAGAACACCATCCCATCCTGGTGCAAATACCGGCCTGGGTGTTTCATGGTTTTAAATGCATCAGCGAGTCGGAATGTGTCGTGGTGAATGCGCCCACCGAGGTCTATCATTACAAGAAACCGGATGAGTTTCGCGTTCCCTATAACAGCAGGAAGATTCCGTATGATTGGGACCTGAAGATGGGATGAGGGAGGTTTCGGGTGCCAGGTGCCGGGTGTCAGGGATGTGAGGTGGACAGTGAAAATCACCAGCTGAAGTCAGAGGTCAGAAGTCCGAAGTCAGAGGTTAAAAGTCAGCCAACAGAAACAGGACCTGATAAGCCAGCGCGTAAGGAATGAAGAGGCAATCCTTCACTTAGAAGCAGAAAGGTCTTTTATCCGACCTCTGACTTCTGACTTCTGGTTTCCGGCCTGTGGCTTCGTTTGAATTTGCTGAGTTATCGCATGAGATCAATCATCGATTTGTTGGATGACATGAACTTATGAAAATCCTCGTCACCGGCGGAGCGGGTTTTATCGGATCGAACTTCATTCGATTCATGCTGGAGCGCCACGCCGATGATGTGATCACGAATTTCGACAAGCTCACCTACGCGGGAAACCTCGATAATCTTGGAGACTTGGAGGGACATCCTCGATATACCTTTGTCCGGGGTGACATCTGCGACCCAACGCTCGTCGAAAATCTGATGTCGGCACGTCCCGACGCCGTGGTGAACTTCGCTGCCGAAACTCACGTGGACCGCTCCATTGAAGATTCCCGGTCGTTCATCGAGACTAATGTCCTGGGAACGCATGGCCTGCTGGAAGCAGCCCGGAGGAACCAGGTCTCGCGGTATCTCCAGATTTCCACAGATGAGGTTTATGGGTCCCTTCCAGCCACCGGTTTATTCACGGAACAGACCCCGCTTGCTCCGAACAGTCCCTATGCGGCCTCCAAGGCGGCCGCCGACCTGTTGGTAAACGCCTACGTGCATACCTACCAGTTTCCGGGGATCATCACGCGTTGTTCCAATAATTATGGTCCCTATCAATTCCCTGAGAAGTTTCTGCCCCTGATGATCAACAACGCCCGGCGAGGAAAACCTCTGCCGATTTACGGGGACGGTCTGTATGTCCGGGACTGGCTCCACACTCGCGATCATTGCGGGGCCATTGACCTCGTGCTGCGCCAAGGCCGGGTGGGCGAGGTCTACAATATTGGCGGACATAACGAATGGAAGAACATCGATATCGCCAAGTGGGTTCTCCGCGAACTGGGACAGCTGGAATCGCTGCTTACCTCTGTCAAAGACCGTCCCGGCCATGATCGGCGGTATGCCATCGATGCCAGCAAGATCCTTCGTGAATTGGGCTGGAAGCCCGAGATCCCGTTTGAAGACGGGCTTCGAATGACGCTACGCTGGTATCTGGATAATGAAGCCTGGCTCGACAAGGTCACGAGCGGAGAATATCGGAATTACTATGAACGCATGTACAGCAATCGATAAAGTGAGTGTGCCGTGATTGCCGTTCAAGCCGAGCATCTATCCAAGAGTTACCGGATCTACTCCAAGCCTTCGGCTCGCTTGCAGGAACTCCTCTCGTTGAACCGCCTGAACCGCCACAGGGACTTCCGGGCTGTAGAGGACGTGAGCTTCGAAGTCGAGCGGGGAAGAACGGTCGGGATTATCGGCGTCAATGGATCGGGGAAGTCCACCCTCCTCCAGCTCATTGCCGGTATCTTACAGCCTTCTCGCGGAACGGTGACAAGCGACGGCCGGATTTCGGCCCTGTTGGAGCTGGGTTCTGGGTTCAACCCGGAGTTCACGGGTCGGGAGAACGTGTTTATCAACGGAGCCTTGCTAGGGCTGAGTCGAGTGGAAATCGAATCCCGCTTGGGCGCCATCGAACGCTTTGCGGAGATCGGCGAATTCTTCGATCAACCGGTCAAGACCTACTCGAGCGGCATGTTCGTGCGGCTCGCCTTTGCTGTGGCGATCAACGTCGATCCGGAGATCCTGATCATCGATGAGGCCCTTGCCGTGGGAGACGGCATCTTTCAGCACCGCTGCATGCACAAGATCCTGCAACTTAAGAAAGAGGGCAAGACGATCTTTTTTGTGTCCCACGACAACTCCGCCATCAAGCGGCTCTGCGATGAGGTGATCCTGCTGGACGGAGGCCGGAAGGTGGGGTCGGGCGACCCGGATTCGATGGTTCAGAAGTATCTGGAGCTCATGTATGCCCGGGAAAAAAGCTATGCCGCGGAGTCGGGCTCAAAATCAAATGGGGACTCCGGGGAAGCGAAGAACTTCTTTGATATCCCGGCGGAGTCGATGGTCTCCACGATCCCCAATGTGGATCACCGCTTTGGCGATGGCCGGGCCGAGCTGCTCGGCATCGAGATTTCGGGCGAGGAAGGAATTCCAAAAAGGAGCTTTGCGCCAGGCGAACGAATGCAGGTCAAGATCTCGGCTCGGTTCAAGGAAGCCCTGGAAACACCCATCATTGGATTCATCATCCGCGACCCATTGGGAATTGATTTGTCCGCCACGAACACGGACTATGACAATGCCTCCCTGGGCGAGGTCAAGCCCGGGGAAATTCGCACTGCAGATTTTGACGTTCAGTTGCCGCACCTCAGGCCTGGAAATTACTCTATCTCTCCGGCGGTGGCCGACGGAACCGCCTCCCGCCACACCATGTGCGACTGGATCGACAATGCCGTGGTCTTTTCCATCGATACTGGCGAATTGATCCATGGCCTGATGCGGTTCGATGTGTCAGTGAAAGTGCATTAATTGCTCTGCGCGTCCGCGGTGAAATCTATGACTGAGTCAACCAAGACAGATTTGACCTTTACCGGTGAGCGCTTTGTTCCCGGCGAAGGCGGGGCCCGGATTGCCTATGAGCACTATCATCGCTATTTCTTTGCCCAAGGTCTTGCAAGCGGGAAAGTGGTCCTGGACCTGGGCTGCGGGGAAGGGTACGGCTCGAGCCTGCTTGCAGAGGTCTCGGAAAGCGTGACGGGGGTGGATCTTTCTCCGGAGGCGATTGAACATGCGCGCACGCGTTACCCCCGGGCGAATTTGAGTTTTCGGGCAGGAGACTGTCGAAGGACCGGCCTGCCTGAGCATCAGTTCGACCTGGTGGTCAGCTTCGAGATGATCGAGCACATTGCGGAGCATGAGGAGCTCTTGAGGGAGGTTCAGCGATTGCTCAAGCCGGGCGGGGTGTTCCTGGTCTCTTCACCGGACAAGGAGTTCTATTCCGAAGCGGAAGGATTCGAAAATCCCTTTCACATCAAGGAGCTCTATATCCGGGAATTTCATGCCCTGTTAAGAAAGAACTTTGCCCACGTCGTCCTGTTCGCCCAGAGGTTATGTTTGGGTTCGGTTTTATGGAGAATCGCCTCGCCGTCTCAAGAGGCAAAGTCCCGGTCTGAGCTTATCGAGGTTGAGGCGAACCGGGAGAAATCATCACTCAGCTTACATCGGGCTGAAGGGCACACCAAGTATGCTGTGGCGGTTTGCTCGGCGACGGAATTGGATCCAGGCGTGGAGAACCTGGGGCTGTCTTGTTTGAATGACCAGACGGAGGCGGTTGCCAGGGAATTGGAGCAATACAACCGGGAATTGCTGGGCATGGTCGACACCCTGCACGGTCATCTTCGTAACGTCGGGAATCTGCTGATTGACAAGGACAATCGGATCGCGCAGCGCGATTTGGCGATTCAGGAGAAAGAGAATCACATTGCGGTCTTACACCAGGTGATCGAAGGCAAGGACAGGATCATTTCAGAGAAGGACCATTTTATACAGGCGAAGGACTCATACATTGCAGGTTTGGAGCAGGGGATCCGGATCCTGCGCGAATTCGAGATGAAAGTAAAAACCACCCTGATCTGGAAGGCCTACCGGGCATTTGTGCGCCCTTTGCGACTGCTGTTCAAGCGCGGACCAGCCTCTTGAGAAGACACTCCGCTCGTTTAGTCGACTTGTGACAAAGATATCCATTGTCATCCCCACCAAGAACGCAGGACCGGAGTTTGAGAACACCCTTGCGCTTCTGAAGGGTCAGGAAATTGATGCCAAAACGGAGTTGCTGATCATCGATTCGGGGTCAGTGGATTCAACCCTCTCCCTTGCCGCGCGCTATGGAGCAAGGATCTTGCACGTGGCCCCCTCCTCGTTTAATCACGGAGAGACCCGGAACTGCGCCATTCGGGAGGCAGGTGGGGAAATCATTGTTCTGACCGTTCAGGACGCGGTGGCAGCCGACAAACAATGGTTGCGCCGGCTCACGGAGTGGTTCCGAAGCGATGCCGAGGTAGCCGGTACTTTTGGAAAACAGCTGCCGCGGCCGGATGCCGATTTACTCGCCACCTGGGAAGTGGAGACGCATAATAAGATCTTTGATAAAGGGACCCGGGTCAAATCGCTCTCCACCTGGGACGACTTCTTACGACAGGACTTTATGGGTCGTTTTGACCTCGCCCTGTTTGATAATGTGAGTTCAGCCATTCGGAAGTCGGTTTGGCAGCAGATCCCTTTCAAACCGACTGAATTTGCCGAAGACATGGAGTGGGCGCTCGAGGTGATGAGGGCCGGGCACCGGATCGTTCACGAACCGAAGGCGGCAGTGGTCCACTCCCACAACCGGCCGGCCATCTACCGGTTGAAACGACACTTTGTGACGACCAAGCGTGTGATGCAGGTGCTGGAGGCAGCGGCGGAGGATTATTCACGTTACACGGATGAGACTCTGTTCAACGATTTGCTCGCCTTCGCCATCCAAGTGGAAGAGTTAATTCATCGGGCGCAGGACTCATCACAGAGGAGGGCCGTTGAGGTCCAATCCCTTCGGTCTGGCGACTTAGGTCCCATTGATCCCAGGACCGAGAAGGACGGAGCAGGGGGCGTCGCCCACCTGAAGAAACTGTTTAGCCGCTTGACGAAAGCCCCAGGGGTCGTACCCCCGGGCGTGCCAGTCGGGGAGGATCCATTGCGCGGGAGTTTCAATTTCACTATGAAGGAGTTACTGAGCCGGTACCCTTCGTTGAAGCCGGACGATCTCCAGTTTCTGTTTCTGAACGTGGCCGCGCGCGCCGCAGGAGACGTTCTCAGTAAGTATTATTATTGGTGCAGTAAGAACCAAAGGCTCAGTGAGACCATGCGAATTCTTGGCGCCACTCTATCTCAGGGTATTTAGAGGCGCCATTGAAGACCCCATGAGAATCCTTCAGGTTATCCATCAGTATCTGCCAAAACACCAGGCAGGGAGCGAGATTTACACTCACTCCCTTTCCAAGGCATTAAAGCAACTCGGACACGAGGTCCGGGTCTTTACCTATGAATACGGAGGGGCCCCTGACACCGGACAGACCGTGTGGGAGGAGTATGATTCCATTCCCATTTACCGTGTTCATCACAGCCCGGACGCGTGGGGACGGTTCTACTGGATCGGGCAAGCCGCCCATTCATTCAAAGATGATTGGGTGGGCATGCGGTTTGGAGACGTGCTCCGGGAATTTCGTCCCGAAATTATCCATGCCCAGCATTTACACAATGTCTCCGGCACGGTCGTCCGCCAGGCCAAGCAGGCTCGCCTTCCTGTGGTTATGACGTTGCACGATTATTGGC
>JBAVHJ010000588.1:0-2169 GCA_049685715.1 Terriglobia bacterium
GAAGTGATCTGCGTGGATAACCTTTTCACGGGTTCCAAGGGCAACATTGAGGGTCTATTAGCCAATCCTTCTTTCGAATTCATCCGGCATGATATTGTGAATCCGATCCTCCTGGAAGTAGATCGAATCTACAACTTGGCCTGTCCGGCCTCGCCGGTTCAATACCAGTACAATGCGATCAAAACCGTGAAGGCGAATGTTGTCGGGACCATGAACATGTTGGGGATGGCGAAGCGTGTCAAGGCTCGCATTCTCCAGGCGTCCACTTCGGAGGTCTATGGCGACCCCAATGTGCATCCGCAGCGGGAATCGTATTGGGGCCACGTGAATCCCATCGGGATTCGCAGCTGCTACGACGAAGGCAAACGGGTGGCGGAAACACTGATGATGGATTACCACCGGCAGAATCAAGTCGACATTCGAATTGCCCGGATCTTTAATACCTATGGTCCGCACATGTCTTTGAATGATGGCCGGGTGGTGTCGAATTTCATCGTGCAGGCCCTCCAGAACAAGGCGATAACGGTCTTCGGCCATGGGAGGCAGACGAGATCTTTTTGCTACGTGGATGATTTGATCGATGGCCTGATACGCTTCATGCGTTGTGAAAACTTCATGGGCCCGGTCAATCTGGGAAACCCGCACGAATTCACCATCCTCGACCTCGCCAAGAAGATCATCACGCTAACCGGCTCGCGGTCGAAGATCGTGCGCAAACCTCTACCGAAGGACGATCCTCGACAGCGCTGTCCTGACATCACCTTGGCCAGGAAAAAGCTCCGTTGGAAACCGACCGTTTCACTCAATGAGGGGCTTAAGAAGACGATTGGTTACTTTGAAGAGGCGCTCTCGAAAACCTGAAGCATTCACCGCTGAGTTCGCGGAGAGCGCCGAGGGTAAGGGATCTAAGGGCAGAAGCCATTGGGGTTGACGTCACGGGACGAAGAGACCCACTTCATCCTGCACACTTTCTTGCTATGCGTCATTGATATTGCTTCCCGCGTGCTTTGCGACTCGGCGTTGAAAGTTTAGGCTTCATTTATTCACGGACACGAATTATTGAGGACAGGTGAATGAAAAAGGTTTTGGTCACGGGCGGTGCCGGATACATTGGGAGTCATGTCGTCAAGGCGCTCCTCGAAGCTGGGGATGAGGTCGTCACGTTCGACAACCTGTCAGAGGGGCATCGGGAAGCAGTCGTCGGCGGAGATCTGGTCCAGGGTGATTTGAGCGACGGGCACCTTCTGCACGCGCTGTTCTCAAAATTTGAATTCGATGCCGTGATGCACTTTGCAGCGCATTGCTACGTGGGTGAATCGGTGGAGGATCCCGAGAAGTACTACAACAACAATGTCTGTAACCTCCTCAACCTCCTGGAAGTCGCGCGGAAGCACAAGGTTAATCGGATTATTTTTTCATCGACCGCTGCGGTTTACGGGGATCCTGTAAAAGTCCCGATCGAAGAATCGCACCCTCTCCAACCTATTAACCCTTATGGCTTCACCAAATTGGTCGTCGAGAACATCTTGCGGGATTACTCACGCGCCTATGGGCTCGCTTCAGTGTCCCTGCGATATTTCAATGCCGCCGGGGCCGACCCCTCAGGCCGTCTGGGAGAGTCGCATGATCCGGAACCGCACCTCATCCCACGGGTTCTGGCGGTGGCGTCGGGTCGCCTTTCCGAACTGGAAGTCTTCGGCACTGATTATCCCACGGAAGACGGAACGTGCGTGCGGGATTACATTCATGTCAATGACCTCGCGCTGGCCCATCTCGCAGCCCTAAAGCATCTCCGTCGGGGCGGTGAAAATCTGATCGTGAATCTGGGCAATAGCCGGGGCGACTCCGTCAAAGAAATCATCCAGGCCGCGGAGCAGGTCACTCAGCAGAAGATCCGGGTTATTCATTCCCCCCGGCGCGCCGGGGACCCTCCGGTATTGGTGTGCAATAACTCCCGGGCCAAGGAAAGACTGCATTGGGTCCCGAAAATTTCCACACTGGACGAGATCATCGGGACCGCTTGGCGGTGGGAGCAGAATCGAAGATACTGAGATCGAATGCTATAATGAGACCTGCCCAACGGGTCATTGATCGCAGAGCACGCAGAGATCGCTGAGATCATCAGGCGGGTGGTACGAAAGGTAGACTGTTTGTGTCTCCAAACAAGAA
>JBAVHJ010000589.1:0-1569 GCA_049685715.1 Terriglobia bacterium
GAATAAGGAATGACAAGAAGGAGGAGAAGAATGAGCATTCAAAGGAAACTTGGATTTTTGAGGGTCGGGATGAGTTTGGGAACGCTGCTGCTGATGACTGCCCCGGTCTTCTCACAATTGGTTGACACGACGCCGGGAAAGGCGCCCAACAACGCTCATGCGGGGATCGGCAAATCGCTGGCCGATGAGATTGGCGCGGGGCGGGGCGACATCATGACGCCAAACTCTTCGGCGTTCATCATCGCTCGCGATCCCTTCCGCGCTGTACGCCGGGGACGGCAACTCTTTCAGCGAAAATTTACCAGGAGAGAAGGCCAAGGGCCAAACGTGGGCGATGGTTCGGGCGATATCAATACCAATCTGGCGATTGGGGCGGGACTGGCCGATAGCTGTGCGTTGTGCCATGGCCGTCCTCGCGGCTCTGCAGGGGCTGGAGGAAATGTGGTCACCCGACCCGACAGCCGGGATGCACCGCATCTGTTCGGCCTCGGCCTCAAAGAAATGCTCGCCGACGAAATTACGTCGGACCTGCGCGGCATCCGGGATCAGGCCATTGCCCGGGCGAACTCAACCAACCACCAGGTGACAAGAGAGTTGACCAGCAAGGGAATTCATTATGGTTCGATTACCGCACATCCGGGCGGCCTTGTGGACACTTCGCAAGTGCAGGGGGTTGATCCGGACCTCCGGGTCCGTCCCTTTTTTGCCCATGGCGGGACGATTTCCATTCGAGAATTCGTGGTCGGCGCGATGCAAAACGAGATGGGGCTTCAGTCGGTTGACCCCGACCTCATGAGCGCCCACAATGGCGGCAAGATCGTGACTCCTGCCGGATTGGTGCTCGATGGATCAAAAGACAAGATCGACGCACCTCCGACCGATGATCCGAACGCCGATCCGGATGGCGACGGAGTCAAGAACGAGATTCCTGCCAGTCTCGTGGATTATCTTGAATTCTACCTGCTGAATTACTTCACCCCTGCCACCCATCAACAGACCGAACAAACCCGCGATGGCAACAGAATCTTTCGACGGACCGGATGTGCATCGTGCCACATCGAGAACCTCAAGATCGATCGCGACCGCCGCGTCGCCAGCGTCGAAACCGCCTACGATCCAGTGAACGGGATCTTCAATAACCTTTTTGCCACCGCAACAACCCAGAATGACGTGATTGACGATCACAGCGGGTTCCCAGCCTTGAAGCCGCCCCGGATGAAACCCTTCCTCGTCAAAGGCTTCTATGCCGATCTTAAACGACACGATCTTGGACCCAACTTTCACGAGCGCAACTACGATGGAACGCTTCAAACCGAGTTCATGACCACCCCGCTGTGGGGTGTCGGGAGCACTTCGCCTTATGGACATGATGGCCGGAGCATCTCTCTCACAGAAGTGATTCTTCGACATGGTGGGGAAGCCCAGGCCGCGCGGGATTCCTTTGCCCGACTTGAACCCGAGGATCGGAGCGCCATGCTCGAATTTCTCAATTCGCTGATCTTGTTTCCTCCCGACGATACGGCATCCAACCTGGACCCGGGAAATCGGGGGGCCGCGGGCTTTCCACAA
>JBAVHJ010000590.1:0-9198 GCA_049685715.1 Terriglobia bacterium
CGACACGATGGGAGAAGGCGGGCTTTCATTGCCGCTGGTATCCACAGCGCTGACACGGTAAAAATACTTCTTGCCGACCTGTATTTTCTCATCGCGAAACGTGGGAGACTTTAACAGGGAATCATTCATTCTTGCAAAGCCGATCCCATCCTCACTGCGGTACACCCTGTACCCGGCAAAATCGGGCTCCAGGTTCGGATCCCAAAGAAGATTCATTTTGCCATCGGCAAAAACAACCATCAAGCCGGTCGGGGTCTTGGGAGGAAACACGTCCACAGGTTTGAAGGCAGATTCGGGCGAGCCGGCACCTTCCGCCATCACGCCGCCGGCTTGAACGACGGAACGTACGGTATAGTAATAAGTGGTTCCAAATTGAAATTGGCGGTCTTCGTATCGAGCTTCCGGGATGGGTTTTTCATTAAGGGGAGCGACTGGAACCCCCTGGCTTTGCTGCCCCCGATAGATGTTATACCCCACGACAGCCGATGCGGAGGGCCCTGTCTGAAAAGGCGCCTCCCAACTCAGGATGATCACTGTTTCCTCGGCCTTGAAATCAATATGGGGAATCGCGGGGGGGACAGCAAGCCACGGCCTTGCGGTCACATTGGAAAACCCCGCGTCCTGCCTTTTCTTATTGATCACCCTGACGGCGTATCGCAATTCGCTGGTTCTCAGGGTTTCAGGGTTGAGTCCGGGAAATTTGTCGATAAAAACAACCAGCCCTGACTCCTTGAAGGCGTCAAGATGGAGTGTGTCGATGGACATAATTCTGGAGCCGCGAAACTGTTTGGAACTCTCCTCGCCACCGAGGGCCGCCGCAGTCACTGGGACCATCTGCCGGTAGACATCCATCCTTTGAAGCGTGGTCGCCTTCGTCCCGTTGAGGTTTAGAGTGGGGAGGGACCACGAGAGTTTGATGTCATTGCCGATCTGCCGAGAGGCCAGGTCGGTGACCGGTTTCGGGATCAGAACCTCGGGGGGGAGTGGCGGCCCCACTTTGCCACAATTCACCGCATAAAATGCCTGGAAAACGAGCAGGGCGGCTTGAAGGATGGTGCCCGCAACACGCCCTTGCCTGTGCGAGCGAGAGGGGCGATGAAACGGTCGGTTCATCGGGTGATTGAGGTCATCAGGAGGCACGGACACGGGCCTTTGGGCTTGGAGATCCAAGCCGGGGTCGGATCGCCCCTCACAGAATGTAGCGGCTCAAATCCTCGTTCTTAACAATATGAGCGAGTTGTTTTTGCACGTATTCCTGATCGATGGTGACGTCTTTCTTCTTGAGATCAGGCCCCTCGAACGAAATCTCGTCCAACAGGCGTTCCATGATCGTGTGCAACCGTCTCGCCCCAATGTTCTCGGTGCGTTCATTGACCAGCGCGGCGTACGACGCGATCCCCCGGACTGCATCGCTGGTAAAGGTCATCTTAATGCCTTCCGTCTCCAGCAATGCCGTGTACTGCTTGACCAGGGCATTCTGCGGCTCCGTGAGGATACGGATGAAATCGTCCATCGTCAGTGACTCGAGCTCTACGCGAATGGGGAACCGTCCCTGGAGTTCGGGAATCAAGTCGGAAGGTTTCGAGACATGGAAGGCGCCGGCTGCGATGAAAAGGATGTGGTCCGTTCGAACCATGCCATAACGCGTATTGACGGTCGTCCCTTCGACAATCGGAAGAATATCGCGCTGCACGCCCTCGCGCGAGACGTCGGGGCCGTGGCCGCTCTCCCGCCCCGCAATCTTGTCGATCTCGTCGAGGAAGATAATCCCGCCCTGTTCCACGCGTTCAACGGCCAGGCGTGTGACCTGGTCCATATCGATCAGCTTTTGTTCTTCTTCCTGGACGACGTAATCCCACGCCTCAGACACCTTCATCTTCCGCTTTTTCGTTTTTTGACCGAAGATGTTGGGCAACATATCCTTGACATTGATGTCCATCTCTTCAATGCCCTGGTTGGTGATGATCTCGAAGGCGGGAAAGCTTCGTTCACGCACCTCGACATCCACGATCCGGTCATCCAGTTTTCCGGCGCGCAGTTTTTCCCGTAATGTCTCCCGGGTGAGCTGAAAGTGCTCCTTGGCCTTGCTGATTTCTTCGGCTTGCACGGGATCGGACTTGGGAGGGGCAGGCAACGGGGGCAACAGCATGTCCAAAATACGTTCCTCGGCATTTTGCTCAGCCTTCTCCGCTACTTCGTCGAGTTTTTCCTCCCGCACCATCTCGATGGAGATCTCCACGAGGTCGCGAATCATGGAATCCACGTCGCGTCCCACGTAGCCAACCTCGGTGAACTTGGACGCCTCCACCTTCAGGAACGGCGAGTTGGAAAGGCGGGCCAGGCGTCGGGCGATTTCGGTTTTCCCGACGCCCGTTGGCCCAATCATGATGATGTTCTTGGGCATGACCTCTTCGGCCATTTCCGGAGAGAGCTTTTGACGGCGGATCCGGTTTCGAAGCGCGATGGCGACGGAGCGTTTCGCTTTGTTTTGGCCGATGACATACTTGTCGAGCTCCGCAACGATTTCGCGGGGGGAAAGTTCGTCGAGGGCGGGGAGTTGTTCCGACGACACTTCACCGGGAAGAAGAATGGTCATTTAAGATATCCAGTCCAAGGGCCCATCCACGTTTCCGCGGGGCCTGAAAATTTAGATCTCTTCAATGGAGATGTTGTCGTTGGTGAAGATGCAAATCTGACCGGCAATCTCCATGGCCTCCTTGACAATGTCTCGTGCGGACAAAGTCGTATGCTTGAACAGCGCACGCGCGGCCGCGGTCGCATAGGGCCCCCCGGAGCCAATGGCGGCAATTCCATCGTCCGGCTCGATCACATCTCCTGTGCCGCTGATCAGAAACGTGTTCTTGTCATCGGCCACGATCAACAAGGCTTCGAGGTGGCGGATCGACTTGTCGGTACGCCAATCCTTGGCCAACTCCACGGCCGCCCGGCTGAGATTGCCGTTGAATTGTTCCAGCTTCGTTTCGAATCGGGTAAAGAGGGCAAACGCATCGGCGGTCGAGCCAGCAAAACCCGCGATGACCTTGTCGTTGTACAGGCGCCGGATCTTTTTTGCGCCCTGCTTGATGACCGTTTCACCCAGCGTGACCTGGCCATCCCCGGCCAGAGCCACGTGGCCACTCCGGCGCACCGACAGGATCGTGGTAGAGCGGACGACCCAGCCGGATGGGAGGCGGGTTCTTTCGCGAGCTTCGTTTGTCAAAGAGTTCACCCAAATAGCAAAAGTGGCATTATAATAAGGGATTTGTATATTACAGAATCACCCTCTTGTATTCAATGGCTTTTTTGGTGATTGCTGAAACTTTTGGGGTGAATTAAGCGTAAGTACTTGAAGAAGCGAGGCAATCCACAGTTGCGACAGTCATCATCATGAAGAATCTATCAGGGAACGAGATCTTAGGAGGGATATCATGAAGTTGTGGAAGAAAATATTGATCGGTGTCGGGGCGGTAGTCGTGGTGACTGCCATTGTCATCGGCAGCATCAAGGCGACCGACCGGGGGGAGATTCCCGTTCAGATTGGAAAGGTGGCGCGCCAGGATCTGACCTCGATCGTCACCGCATCGGGCCAAATCAAACCGAAGAATTATGTCAATGTCAGTTCCTACCTCATTGGGAGGATCGTCAAGATTAGTGTCAAGGAGGGGGACACGGTTAAGGAGGGCGATCTGCTGGCCCAGATGGAGTCCGTACAGCAGTCGGCCAGTGTGAAAGGCACGCAGGCCGCCTTGCAGTCGTCGATGGCTGATTACCAGAGCGCCCAGGCGGGAGTGCAGTCAGGGGAAGCCAACCTCAAAACAGCCCAGGCCGCCTTGGTGAAGGCTCAGGCCGATTTTGATCGCGCCAAGCTCGATTATGATCGCGGGCAGGGATTGCTGAAGGATGGCCTGATCGCTCAACAGCAATTCGACCTGACGAAGGCGACCTTCGAAGGTGCCCGCGCCGCCCTGGATCAGGCGCGCTCGGGTCTTGCGGCCAGCCGCTCCCAACTGGCGCAAGCCGTGGCACAGAAGAGTTCATTCGAAAATCGCATTTCGCAGATGAAGGCCGGCGTGATGCAGAGCTCGGATATGCTCGGGAAGACCACTTTTCGCGCCACCCTTTCGGGTATTATTACCGACCTTCCGATCCACGAAGGTGAAAACGTCGTGCCGGGGATTCAAAACACGCCGGGAAGCGTGCTCATGACCATTGCGGACATGAGTGTCATCACCGCGGAGGTTCGTGTTGACGAAACCGATATCGTGAACGTTTCATTCAATCAGGCGGTCGAGGTGTCCGTGGATGCCTTGCCCAATCAAACCCTCAAGGGCCATGTCACTGAAATCGGCAACAGCGCGCTCACTAAGTCCGGGTTGAGCGCGACCGCGACGACGGGGAGCCAGGAAGCCAAGGACTTCAAGGTCGTGGTGATGCTCGATAGCCCTCCGTCTGGCCTGCGGCCCGGCCTCTCCTGCACAGCCCGAATCACCACGGCCAGCAAGAAAAATGTGCTGGCTGTGCCCATCCAGGCGATTACCATTCGCGACCTGAATGACATTCAAGAGCAGGAGAAGCACAGCAAGGCCAAACAAAAAGGTTCCACCGTGGCTCAGGCGGCGACCGGTGTGAATCCCGCGCCGGCAACCTCCGGTGTGAAGAAAAAGAACGAAGTCCAGGGTGTTTTCGTCGTGACGAAAGACAACCGGGCCGTGTTCCGGCAAGTGGACACGGGGATCTCCGGCCAGACCGACATCGAGGTGGTCAAAGGCCTCGAAGAGGGGGACCGGATCGTCACGGGAAATTATAAGACCCTGCGCACCATCAAGACGGAAGCCCCCGTCAAAGAAGAAAAGAAGGTTATCAAGAAAGAAGAGACGGCCTAAGGCCGTAGCGCTTGAGCGGGGCACAGCCCTCAAGAATGCGGGGCCAGAAGGGAAGGTGTCCGATGGAAATGACCTCTGCCGTGGCGACGTCGATTGGGGAAACGAGGAAAGACATGGGAAACAATGGAGACCGACCAATGATTGTGACCGAGGATCTGTGGAAGACTTATGAGATGGGTTCCGAACAGATCCACGCATTGCATGGCGTGACCTTCAATATCAAACGGAATGAATACGTCGCAATCATGGGGCCCTCCGGGTCCGGGAAGTCGACGCTCATGAATGTCATCGGCTGCCTGGACACCCCCACCCGGGGAAAATACCTTATCAACAATCGGCTCGTGAGTGAGCTCAGCGACGATGAGTTGGCCTTCATCCGCAACAAGGAGATCGGATTTGTTTTCCAGACGTTCAACCTCCTCGCCCGTGCCACCGCCCTGCATAACGTGGAATTGCCCTTGATTTACAACGGGACGCCCGCCGCCGCACGGGTAGAACAGGCGAAGGCCGCGCTCGCTCGGGTCGATTTGGCCGACCGCATGACCCACAAACCGAATGAGCTCTCAGGGGGACAACGACAGCGCGTCGCCATCGCCCGCGCCCTCGTCAATAACCCCTCCATTATCCTGGCCGATGAACCCACCGGAAACCTCGATACGGCCACGGGTGTCGACATCATGAATCTCTTCGAAAGGTTGTGGGAGCAGGGGAACACGATCGTTCTGGTCACTCATGAGCACGATATCGCGGCCCATGCCAACCGCATCATCCACATTCGGGATGGTCGCATTGAAAAAGATGAAAAGGTGAGATGAGTGGGGCAGGGGACAGGGAATTGGGAATAGGGAATAGGTGTTAGAAACGAGAGGCCAGAGGCCGGAAGCAGGAAACTGGAAGAGATTTGACCTAGAACCTTGGACCTTGGACTTTGAACCTTGAACTTTGGACTTTAGACCTTGAACATCAATCTGACTGAATCGGCGACGATCGCTTTGAATGCGCTGAACGCGCACAAATTGCGGTCCATCCTCACCTTGGTGGGAGTCATCATCGGGGTGACCAC
This sequence comes from Terriglobia bacterium, assembly GCA_049685715.1. Lineage (GTDB taxonomy): Bacteria > Acidobacteriota > Terriglobia > JAIQFV01 > JAIQFV01 > JAIQFV01. Next base: position 5,947 of record JBAVHJ010000590.1, read on the forward strand.
CGTCATTGCCGTGGTGTCGATCATCCAAGGCCTCGACTTCTACGTCAAGAACCAGGTGTTGCAATTCGGATCGGATACCTTCACCGTCCAAAAGTTTCCGAACTTCGTCACCTCGTTTGAGGAATTCCTTGAGTTCAACAAGCGTCGCGACCTCACCCTGGAGGATATGAAGGCCATTGAGCAGCGCTGTGATCTCTGCAAAGCCGTGGCCGGAATCTGGTCTCGCTCAAGGACGGTCAAGTTCGGGATGCAGTCGATCGAGGATGTTGAAATTCGCGGCGTCTCGGTGAATGCCCCGTTCATGGGTCAGATTATGGAGTTGGCGTCCGGCCGTCATTTCACCGACACGGATATCGACCACGTCAGCCACCGGGTGATTATTGGGGCGGACCTGGCTGAGAAGCTCTTCTACGGGCGCGACCCGCTGGGTCTTGAGTTGAAAATCGATGGTGTCCCCTTTGAGATTATCGGCGTGGCCAAGAAGACCGGCTCCTTTTTCGGGCAATCCATGGACAACTTTACGCGCATCCCTATTTCCGTTTATCAGCGAATGTATGGTTCCCGGGATTCCTTGTTTATCCAAGTGCAAGCCCAGAGCGAGGCGCAGCTGCCCCAGACCATGGACGAAGTGCGGGTTATTATGAGGGCCCGCCACCATACCCCCTACAACAAGGAGGACGGGTTCGCCATGGAGACCGCCGCATCGTTCATCGATTTGTGGCAGAGTTTCTCATCGGGAATCTTTGCCGTGACCATCGCCATCGCCTCCATCGCGCTGATCGTGGGCGGGGTGGTGATCATGAATATCATGCTGGTCTCGGTCCGGGAACGGACGCGCGAAATCGGCATTCGGAAAGCCATCGGGGCGCGACGGCGCGATATCCTGATCCAGTTCATGATTGAGGCTATCACCCTGGCCGGCGCGGGAGGGTTGTTGGGGGCGCTCCTGGGTATTGCGATTGCCCTGATTGTGTCCAAGGTGTCGCCGCTGCCGGCCGTGATCCGCTGGTGGTCGGTCCTGATGGGGATCGGAATGGCCTCCAGCGTGGGCCTGTTTTTCGGCATTTATCCCGCCAGTCGCGCCGCTAAACTCGATCCCATCGTTGCGCTGAGATTTGAATAACCGCCCACTTAGCTTATGCTGAAACATGAATTCAAAGAGGTGCTGTGGCTCTCGTTGGACACGATCCGATCGAACAAATTGCGGTCGTTTCTGACCATCCTGGGTGTGGTCATTGGTGTGATGACCGTCATCGGAATGGCCAGCGTCATTGAGGGGCTCAACCGCAGTTTTGCGCAGCAGTTGTCGGCCATGGGATCCTCCACCATCTTCGTTTCGCGCTTTCCCACCATCCAGTTCGGGCGGTTGACGCAGGAACAACGCATGAGGAAGGAATTGAGTTACGATGATGCCATGGCCATCAAGACGGACTGTTCGTCGGTGGCCGCGGTCTCGCCGCTGGCTTTCCCAGGATTCATCACTGCTCCAGCCAAGTATGGGAACAACAAGGCGAATGGAGTTCAAATCCGGGGCGTGGTGGCGGACTTTCTCTTTGTCTTCGACAACACACTCGACCAGGGACGGTTTATTACGGACACGGATGTGGAACACCGCACCAATGTGGCCGTCATAGGGTCGGAGGTGGTTGAGAAGCTGTTTCCCAGTCTGGACCCCATTGGAAAAAACATTTTTTGGGACGGGCAAGACTATACCGTGGTCGGGACACTCCAAAAGATGGGAAGTTTTCTGGGGCAGGACCGGGATAACCGCATCCTCATTCCGTTCTCCACCGTTCGCAAGTACTACCCGGAGCGCAAGGACACCTTCATCGCCGTCAAGCCGGCCTCACAGGAATTAATGCAGTCCGCCATCGACCAGATTATAGAAGCGATGCGACGGCGACGCCACGTTCGTCCGGATCAGGAGAATAATTTTGAAGTGGGCACGCAGGATCAGATCGCCGATCTTTACAACAAGGTGACCGGCGGTGCTTACATGGTCATGCTGGTCATTTCCTCAATCGGACTCCTGGTCGGAGGGATCGGCGTGATGAATATCATGCTGGTCAGTGTCACTGAACGGACTCGGGAGATTGGTGTCCGCAAGGCCATTGGGGCCCGCCGGAAGGATATTCTCTGGCAATTCCTTCTGGAGGCCATGGTCCTGACGGGGGCAGGAGGCATCCTGGGTATCGTGGTCGGTGCGGGAATCAGCTGGCTGGTGAATAAGTTTTCCCCACTTCCGTCGGCAGTTTCCGCAATGTGGATCACCCTGGCCTTCTCGGTCTCAGTCAGCGTTGGACTCTTTTTTGGACTCTATCCCGCCAACAAGGCCGCCAAGCTCAACCCCATCGATGCGCTCCGATATGAATGAAAGAGAAGTGAATCAATGCTGAAACGCTCGGGATGCCGAACTCCACGGATTGGGAATCCTGAAATTCCACACCCAGTATCCCGGAAGGAAGCGGTGACAATCCTTGGGGCTTGGTGAGAGAAGCGGGAAGCGGCGGATCGAAGCCGAATGAAGGTTTGATCTCCTGTTTCCTCTCCTCCCTGTTTCCCCCGGTGTCTCTGAGGTAAACTACCTTATTACATCCCATGAACTTTCTTGAAGCCATCCGGATGTCCCTCGAATCGTTGAGGGCAAGCAAAATGCGGTCGATCCTGACGCTGGTCGGTATCGTGATTGGCGTCATGACTGTGATTGCGGTGGTGTCAATTATCAACGGGCTGAATAGCTACGTCGCGACCAAGATCTTCAACCTGGGAGCGGACGTCTTCATTTTGAGCAAGTCCCCCAACGTCATTCTCAATATTGACGACTGGACCGAAGCCCAGAAGCGCAAGGACATCACCCTCGAGGATTTCGAGGCCGTTCGTACGGCCTGCGAGCACTGCTCGTTGATCGGGGCGGCAACGAGTCGTCGCGGGATGGTGCGTTACAGCGAGCAGTTCTTGCGCGATGTGTCCATCAGCGGCTGGTCGGCCGCAATGCCGGAGATCCTGGATATTGACATTGCTTACGGGCGCGAGCTGACGGAATCCGATTCGGATCACAAAGCCCGGCTCTGCGTGGTGGGGACTGATATTGTGGACAACCTCTTTCCTTCCATCGATCCGCTGGGCAAAGAAGTAAAGGTGGATGATGAGCCCTACCTCATAGTCGGGGTGGCGAAGAAACTGGGCTCGACCCTGGGCCAGTCGCGGGACAACTTTGTGATGATTCCGATTACCTCGCACCTGAAACAATAC
>JBAVHJ010000591.1:0-2691 GCA_049685715.1 Terriglobia bacterium
CTTCGAGTTTCGGCGTACCGGCTTCCAAGCCCTCCGACGGCTCTCCATGGCGGGGTACTATGGGCAGGAGGGCTCCTGGAAGGCCATTGGATATGATGGACCGTATGGATAAAGCATCAAAATCCAAATTTCAGAATCCAAATTCCAAATAAATCTCAAATTCCAAGATATCAAACAGAGAGGAAGCCCGACCGATCAGTAACGAAGGGAAATCGCCTGCTTTGGAATCACAGTATGTGCGGTTGTTTGGAGCTTGGTCATTGAGATTTGGAGTTTATTTGGACTTTGGACTTTGGACTTTGGAATTTGCTTAACGCTATGTACCTTGATCCTCAGACCATAAAGGATGGCTTTACCGACAGCGCCGATGTGTGCCTCATCGGCAGTGGCGCCGCAGGAAGTGTCCTTGCAAAGGATCTGGTCGAAACTGGATTGAGTGTGATCGTCCTTGAAGAAGGCGGAAATTTCTCTTCAAAAGATTTCAACCAGCGCGAAGCGGACATGATGCCGATGCTCTATCAGGAGGGTGGCGGCCGCGCCACGAAGGATCTTTCCATCACGGTGCTCCATGCCAAATGTGTGGGCGGCACCACGGTGGTGAATAACTGCATTTGTTTTCGCACCCCCGAGAATGTGCTGGCTTATTGGCAGCGAGAGTTTGGCATCGATCAGATTGACCCGCGATCCCTGGAGCCCCACTTCGAGCGCGTTGAAAGAGCGATGTCGGTGAGTCAGATCCAGGACTATGAAATCAACGACAACAATCGCAAGCTGCAGCAGGGAGCTGAGAAACTCGGATGGAAGCGTGGCATCATCCGGCACAACCGTGTCAACTGTTCCCAGTGTGGGTGCTGCATGCTGGGTTGTCCTTTTGATGCTAAGCGGAATTCCATGACCGTGTGGATCCCGCAGGCCTCTGCGCTCGGCGCACGCATTTACCCGCAATTCCGGGTGGAGAGAATTCACGCGGCTGGAATCGGACGTGGCCGGGTTTCCTCCGTGACGGGAACCGTCGTCGAAAATCCCCGGCTGCCGCAGTCGGTGCATCCTTCGATGTACCTGGAAGGAAGGAATGCTCGGGGAGCGGAACCACCGCGGCATTTCGCCATCCATGCCAAGCTGTTCATCGTGGCGGGAGGCGCCGTCAATTCACCTCAGCTTCTCTTGAACAGCCGCGTCGCCAACTCCAACGGCCAAGTCGGGAAGAACCTGGCTCTTCATCCCTTGTTTGCTGCCTTCGGTCTGTTTGATGAGGAACTCAAGTCATACCGTGGCATCCCGCAATCGATTTTTGTCGATCAATTCCGCAACGAAGGATTTGTGCTGGAGGGGATCTTTGCCCATCCTACGGTCGCTGCGGCCTCAATGCCTTCCTTTGGCGCGGGTCATCGATCGTCGATGCAGCAGTACTCCCACTATGCCGCGGCCTACGCGCAGGTGAAGGACGGCTCCAATGGCCGCGTGACCGCGGATCGATGGGGCCACGTGATGCTGGATTACAATATGAGTGATCACGATTTGCAGGCGGGACTCAAGGGCTTGGGTAGAATTGCGGAGGCCTTCATTGCGGCCGGGGCCAGGTCCGTAATGACAACTCACAATCCCCCCTTGATCCTCCGAAATGCAGACGAGGTTAGAAAGATGTCCACTACGCCCACGCGCGCCAGTGATCTCACCCTCTTCTCAGCACACCCGCAAGGGAGTTGCCGCATGGCGGCCGATCCGGCCCGCGGCGTGGTCGACAGTTTTTGCCGCTCCCACGACCTTCAGAATCTCTTCATTTGCGATGCCTCGGTCTTCCCTACCTCCATTGGGGTCAACCCGATGATCACCATCATGGCCCTCGCCGACCGCTGCGCCGCCTACATCATCGAAAACAAGCGCTCATTTTTGAATGGCTCCTGATTGCAGGGGCATATGATCGACAAAAGGGACAGACACCGGCTTTGCTGTCATTCCTGCAAAGTTATTTAAGAGAAGGTATCTGTCCCTGACTTCTTTTATTGACAAGCATCGAATCCGTAAGCAGAAACCTAACACCAAGGGCCTAATACCTGGCCTCTCCTCCCTGGCACCCGACACCCGGCACCCGACACCTAATTCCTTTGTCCCCCTTCACATCTTCGTGTTAAAAAGGCCATCATCAAATCGCAAGGGAGATCACCATGAAAATTCTGGTACTCGGTGCAGGGCTGATGGGAACAGCGGCGGCGTGGGATCTGGCTCGCTCGCAGGGCGTGGATCAAGTGGGGATTGCCGATGCCGACGGCCCGGCCCTCGCCAAAGCGGCGATGCGGATTGGAAAAAGTAAGGTTTCAACGCATCGGCTGGATATCACTCAATGGCCAAAGGTCACCTCCCTGATGCAGCGTTACGACGCCGTGATTGGAGCGGTGTCCTACCATCACAATTTCCGCCTCGCACAATGTGCCGTGCGAGCGGGATGTCATTTCTGCGATTTAGGCGGGAATGATCGCATCGTAGCACAGGAGTTTTCGCTCGATGCGACAGCGCGGAAGAAGAGGGTCCGGATCGTTCCCGATTGCGGTCTTGCCCCGGGGATGGTGTCAACCGTCGTCGCCGAGGGGCTTCGGTATTTTACGCGCGTCGATTCCATCCAAATTCGAGTCGGCGGTCTCCCCTTGCGCCCCAGGCCCCCACTCAACTACCAACTCGTTTTTTCGGTAGGGG
>JBAVHJ010000592.1:0-2025 GCA_049685715.1 Terriglobia bacterium
GAATAAGAGAGCGTTCAGGCATAAAGGTCTGCTCGAGACCGGCCATTCTACCAGAAATATTTTGACCCGTTCGGGGTTTCTGATTACACTCACGCTTCAATGGCGAACCGTCGACCGCACCCTCAACCAGCCACACCGCTGTCTCGCGGCAGCGCGAACGCCCCGTCGCGGAAGGAGATCACTCTTGCTGTGACCGGAGCCAGCGGCTCGATTTTTGCGCAGCGGGTTCTGCAGATGCTCGATGCGGATCCTCGTGTGGGAAGGATTCATTTCATCATCTCCACGGGTGGCCGATATGTCCTGGCGGATGAACTCCACCTGAAGCAGACGGCCTCGACGAAGCTCTCCACGGCGCTGTTGGGCCATGGTTCCAGGAAGTTGATTGAGCATTCTAACGACGACATCGGGGCCTCGATCGCCAGTGGATCCCATCGCGTTGACGCTATGCTGCTTGTTCCCTGCAGCGTGGGAACGCTCGGGGCCATCGCGAACGGCGTCGTCGACAACCTGATCAAGCGGGCGGCGGATTGCATGCTCAAGGAAAAGAGGCTTCTCGTCCTCGCCGTGCGCGAGACACCTTTGCACGCGATTCACCTTGAAAACATGGCTCGCTTGGCGCAAGCGGGAGCCAGCATTTTTCCGGTCATGCCGGCATTTTATTATCATCCGAAGACAATCCGGGACCTCGTCGATCAATTCTGCTACCGCCTCTTGGCCCATGTCGGTTTGGAGCAAGCGGCCGCCTTTCATTGGAAATCTCAGTCCTGAAGTCCGAATATGCCCATCCTTCGTGAACTTAAGACGACTCTTGAGATGATCAAGTTTGAGCATTCCGTGTTCGCGCTGCCCTTCGCGCTCATCGGGGCGCTGCTGGCGGCAGACGGGATCCCTCGAGGGCGTATTCTGCTGTGGATCATTGTGGCGATGGTGGCGGCCCGCAGTGCGGCGATGGCATTCAACCGGATTGCGGATCGAGTATACGACGCCATTAATCCACGTACCCGCACGCGTCCCCTCCAGACCGGGAAACTGAGCGTGCGGTTTGCATGGATCTTTACGATCTTTGCCGGAGCCTTTTTCCTGTATGCCGCCTTTGAACTCAATCGCCTGGCATTTGTCCTGTCGCCCTTCGTCCTCGCCATTCTATTGGGGTATTCGTGGACCAAGCGCTTTACGCGATGGTCTCATGTGGTGCTGGGTTTCTGCCTCGGTATGGCCCCGGTCGGGGCGTGGATTGCCGTGAGGGGGACGATCAATTGGCGGCCTTTTATCCTCTGCGCCGCCGTGACGCTGTGGACCGGCGGTTTTGACATCATCTATGCCTGCCAGGATGTCGAGTTTGATCGCCAAGCGGGTCTTTATTCCCTTCCCAAATCATGGGGCATCCGCACGGCGCTTCACATCTCCTCGGTCTTCCATGTCGTCATGGTGGGATTGCTTGTGCTACTGGCAGTCGTCTTTCATCTGGGGGCAATTACCCTGGTGGGGATTGCGGTGGTGGCGGGATTGCTGGTTTATGAGCACAACCTGGTGAAGCCGCATGACCTTTCGCGCGTCAATGCCGCCTTTTTCAATGTGAATGGATTCATTGGAATATTACTTTTGTTGGCGGTCGGCGCCGATGTGCTGTGGTGGTCGAGACGGTAGTGCTGAAAGACCGCAGCATTATCGCAGTGGCGCAGGGCCCGCGTGTGATCAACAGCCTCGGCGAACTCCGCGCCTCTGCGGTGTGCGTTTCGCATACCACCTGGAGTCGTGGATGGGCATTATTCCTCAAACCAGTGGACCATCTCCAACGCGTCTTCACCCGTCGGATAGTAGTTCTTGAGCCTCTCGTTCACTTTGTAGCCAAAACTCTTATAAAACTCCTGGGCCGGCGTGTTGTTGACCGAGACCTCGAGCAGCGCCACACGGATCTGCGCATCGTGAAATTCCTCTTCGACCTTTTTCATGAGCTTGCTGCCGATGTGCAGGCGGCGATAGCGTTCCAGGACATCGAGGGTAATGACGTGACCGGCCTTATGG
>JBAVHJ010000593.1:0-9636 GCA_049685715.1 Terriglobia bacterium
CCGGACATCGTGCATGCCTTGGGCTCGGACTCGAAGTTGACGGTGATCGAGGAACCGGGAACCACCTATAAATATCTCGCCTTCAATTTGCAGGATCCCCTCTTAAGACATTTGAAAGTGCGGCAGGCCATCGCCTATGCCATCGATGTCCCCACCCTCGTCAACGATCTATGGCGCGGGGAAGGAGATCCGGCCACCGGCATCCTTCCCCCTAACGTTTGGGCGTATGAACCGAATGTGAAGAGGTATACCCTGGATCCATTGAAGGCTAAGTCCCTGTTGGACGAAGCGGGATATCCCGACCCAGACGGGGAGGGCCCTCTGACGCGGTTCACCCTGACGTACAAAACCTCTACGGAGGAGCTGTCCCGGTCTGAAGCGGTCGTGATTCAGCAGCAGCTCCGGGCGGTGGGGATCAGAATCGAGGTCCGGTCATACGAGTTCGCTACCTTTTACTCGGACATAGTCCGGGGAAATTTCCAGATGTATTCTTTGCGCTGGATCGGCGATAATTTGAACCCGGACATTTTTGACGCGGTGTTTAACTCAAAGAACGTTCCACCGGATGGAAAAAACCGAGGGCATTACAGCAACCCCCGCGTGGATCGCTTGATTGGGCTGGCCCGTATTGAGCCGGACCGGGCGTTGCGGAAACGGTATTACTCGGAGATCCAAAGCACTGTCGCCGACGACCTCCCATACCTTAGCTTATGGAACATCCACAATGTCTGTGTAGCGAACCGGAGAGTCAAGAACATTCATCTCTATCCTTCGGGGGATTTTGATTTTCTAAGAGAAGTCAGTCTCGATCAAAAGTGACTCCAAGAGGGCGCTCGTGGGAACGATTGAACCAAACCGATGGAAGCTTCTTCAAGGCGTGCTGGTTTTCATTTGGGCAACCGCTGCGATCTCAAGCCCTGCCCAAACACATACGGTTCCCACCCGCGCGGCGGAAGGGCAACGGAAGAGTGCGGCTAAAGCCGTGGATGATCTCCGGAAACAGGCGCAGGAGGCGATTGATCGAAAGAATTACCCTGCTGCGATTGATCTCCTTAAGAAGATTGTGGCAGCCGAGCCCCAGGACGCGGTCGCCTGGTTCAATCTGGGTAATTGCTATGCGCAGACCAAGAATCGCGACGCAGCCGTTGCCAGTTTTAAAACGGCAGTAAAGGTTGAACCGGAGCTGTACGAGGCGACTGCCAATCTCGGACTCTTGCTCACCGAGTCAGGCAATTATGAGGAAGCCCTGCCGATTGTCCAGCGTGCAATCAAGAAGGAACCTAAGAACTTTAGCCTTCGCCTCGCCGCAGGAGCCTGTTTGCTCAACCTCCAGCGCTATGGCGACGCCATCAGTCAATACGAAGCGGCAGCCACACTGAACCCGACGGATATTGCGGTGTTGGCTCAGTTGGCACAGGTCTATGTCAAGAACCGGAATCTGGCCGAGGCCAGGCAAACCCTGGAGAAGATTCTCACGCTGAATCCCAAAGATGAAAACGCCCGGATCGGATTGGCTAATCTTGCGCTCGAGTCGGACAATCCTGCGGAAGCCGTGAAGCACTTGAGAGCGATCCTCGTCCTCCACCCCGAAAACCTGGATGTACGCGAACAGGTGGCCACGTTGCTCTTACAAGAAAAGGACTATGCAGAAGCCGCCGCGGAATTGGAACGAGTGCGGAGCGCCGATCCGAAGCGCGTCTCTGTGGGGGTGAAGCTGGGTCACGCCTATGCGGAGTTGAACCAGGCGGATAAAGCCATCCCGGTCTACCAGGAACTGCTTGCTGGCAACCCCAATAGTTTTGATTTCCACTCCAATTTGGGCAAGCTCTATCTGCAGAAGAAAGACCTGGCCAAAGCAGAGATAGAGCTGCGGGCCGCGCTGGCCTTGAAACCGCGCGATCTGGAAACCGCCAAAAATCTCGCCTCCGTCTTCCTCCTGAAGGAGCAATATCCAGCGGCCGCAAACCTGTTGGAGCAAATCGTGCGCCTCGAGGGGTCCAGCGCAGGCGATCACTTTTTTTTGGCGATCTGCTACGATAAAATGAATGTGGTGGAACAAGCTATTGCCCACTATCAGAAGTTCCTTGAATTGGATCAGGGAAAGAATGATACCCAGGATTTTCAGGCGCGACAGCGGATGAGGATCCTGGAAAAGCGGAGGAAACAGTGAGGGAGGTTTGTCCCATTCCTTCCCCATGGGATTCGAGATTCCTGCGAAGGCGATTCTTTCGCACAATCTCTCTGGTTGCCCTGTCCCTTGGCCTCCTGGCAGTCTCTCCCCTGCTGGCCGCAGAGAAAAATCCGAACCCGCTGAGACAGATCGAACAGAACGTTAGGGAGGGTGGAAACCTGCTGGATTCGGTCGACAAGGATCTCCGGGCCAACCAGTTTACAGACGTTCAAAAGGGACTGCGGCAGTACCAGGGGCTCCTTGAATCGACGGAATCTAACACCAAGGAGTACCTGCAGGTACACCGGAAAACCCCTCATCAATTCAAGGATTTTGAAATCAAGCTGCGGAAGCAGTTAAGAAAACTGCAGGACCTGCGTCCGGAGTTTCCCATTCCTTTGAGGGAATCCCTGGATGCGGTCATTGAACATGCCAATAAAGTTCGAAAACAATTCATGGGGAACCTCTTTGATGAACCGTCCCGCCTGCAACCCAAAAACGATGCCAAGAAAGATTTGTGAGTTTCACGGGATGACGCTCCCAATACCTCTTGATATCAAAGCTTGCGCACTCGTGTGCTGGGTCGGGACGGGCGCCGTCCTGGCTTGGCTCACCTTCGGCTCGGCGTTGGGGGCACAATCTGATCAAAAGGAATTCTTGACCCCGACGGAGATTGACCAGGTTCGCGAGGCGCAGGATATTAACGAGAGAGTTCCCCTCTACCTGCAATTTGCCCAGGTCCGGTTGATGGCCGCACGGAAGCTGGCCGGGCTTGAGAACAAAGACAATCCCGAAGGGGGTTCGAAGGGTTCAAAAAACCCGCCCGTCCATAAACCGGCCGGCGAAAAACAGAAAGAACCTGACCGCACCCTTTCGGACTACCTCGAGGAATACGACGCCATTTATGATGAAATGTTGAGGCATTTGGACGAGATTCTCAATCAAGGGGGGGATGCGCGCCTGGCGCTCAAGGCAATTTTGAAAGAGTCCCCAGTCCACCTGAACTCATTGAAGTCCATCGAGACGAAATTGGGGGAAGAGGCCCCCAACATCCTCTCGGAGGCGCTCAGCGATACGGCCGATGCGATCAGTGGGTCCCAAAAGACCTTAGCGGAACAGGAAGAGAAATTCAAACAGGAGAAGGAACGGCAAAAAGAAAAGCACCGTGAATAGAGAGACCGGGATATTCATCAAGGCGTTTCTGAAATGGAACCCTTCGGCTTTACCCCCCAAGATTGAAATCCGCTACTACCCCTACTCCACTCTGACCCACACCATCCGCTATCGGCAAGACATCATAAAGGTTCGCATCAATCAGCTCTTCAAGAAGGCGCCCCAGGCTGTTCTCGAAGCCATCGCGCATATCTTGTTTTCGAGACTCTATCAGCATCGCACCTCCCCCGAGGCACTAGATCGCTACCACCGCTTTGTGGAAAGTAATCAGCAGCGCTTCCGATCCTTGATGCAAGCACGACCGGGCACGGCGCCCATGGCGTCTCAGGCCCGGGGCCACCATTTCAATCTCCAGCACCTTTTTGAAAGAATGAATCGACACTACTTCCGATCAACACTCGTCATGCCCACCCTGGGATGGAGCCGCCGCGCCGGTCAGACGAAGCTGGGGGAGTATCAGACCCTTCGACATGCCATCATCATTAATTGCCGATTAGATAGTACGGACACCCCCGGGTATGTCCTGGAATACCTCATGTTCCACGAGATGTTGCACATGAAGCACGGTGCTGAAATCCGGAACGGTCGCCGCGTCGTCCACACGCAAAAATTCCGGAATGAAGAAAAGCAATTTAAAGAGTATGCGGCAGCGAAGGAGTGGATTCGCCTTGTGACGAGGCTGCCCGAATGGGGCCGTCGGCTGCGCGGGTTCTAATCCCTCGTCAGGTTGGAAAGGCCCTCATTCCCGCCCAGTCCAATTTGTGCTAAGGTCCTCCCTCCAGTTACGAACGTGGAACTTCAATTTTCAGTGGCAGGAGTACACCTCTGGCCACAGGAGATACGGAGATGAACGCGCTCCAATTGTGGGATCGTTACCGGAAGTACTTCAATGTAAACCAACCGGCCGGTGTGATGATCGACATCAGCCGGATGAACTTTCCGGACACCTATTTCGGTGCGATGCAAGAGCCCATCCGACGGGCCTTTGAACGAATGGACGAACTGGAACGCGGGTCGATAGCCAATCCTGATGAAAACCGAATGGTCGGCCATTATTGGCTGCGTAATCCCTCCCTCGCCCCCCGGCTGGACATTGCTCGCGCCATCGAAACCACTCTCCAGAGGATTAAGGCTTTTGCCGCGGAGGTTCATTCTGGCGTCATCAAGTCTGAACGGGGAGTCCCCTTTCACCACCTGCTGGTCATCGGGATTGGAGGCTCTGCGCTGGGTCCCCAGTTTGTCGCCAGCGCGCTATCCTCGCCCACCGACAAAATGAGTATTTCGTTTTTCGATAACACCGACCCGGACGGTATGGATCGAACCCTCAACCGACTTGGAGCCGGGCTGGCCGAAACATTGACCCTCGTCATTTCGAAATCCGGAGGGACAAAGGAAACCCGCAACGGGATGTTGGAGGCCAGGGCCGCTTATGAAAAAGCTGGACTCACATTTGAAGCGCATGCGGTGGCGGTGACGGGTGAAGGCAGCGATTTGGATCGGTTGGCCGCTTCCGAGGGCTGGGTGACCAGGTTTCCCATGTGGGATTGGGTGGGGGGTAGAACTTCCGAGCTTTCTGCGGTGGGCTTATTGCCCGCTGCCCTTCAGGGGTTCGACCTCAACGCCCTGCTGGCGGGGGCCCGTGAGATGGATGAACTGACGCGAAAGAAAGATCCCCTGAATAATCCTGCCGCGTTGCTGGCATTAATGTGGTACTACGTCGGTCAAGGCCGCGGCCTGAAAGATATGGTGATTCTGCCCTACAAAGACCGACTCGAGCTGTTCAGCCGGTACCTTCAGCAGCTTGTGATGGAATCCCTCGGCAAAGAGAAAGACTTGAACGGGCGAGTGGTCCATCAAGGGATCGCAGTTTATGGCAACAAGGGTTCGACCGACCAGCACGCCTATGTTCAGCAGCTTCGCGAAGGGGTCGATAATTTTTTCGTGACGTTCATTGAAGTCCTCAAGGACCGCGAAGGAGAATCCGTCGAGATCGGGCCCGGGGTCACTTCGGGAGACTTCCTGAACGGCTTCCTGCAAGGCACGCGGCGTGCTCTTTATGAGAATGGCCGGGAATCCATGACGATTACGGTGCCCGGCGTGGATGCCGGAACGATCGGAAAGCTGATCGCTTTGTTTGAGCGCGCTGTGGGGCTCTATGCCACTCTCGTCGAGATCAATGCCTACCATCAGCCCGGGGTCGAGGCGGGAAAGAAGGCGGCGGCAGGAGTGATCAACGTACAGGACAGGATTCTTTCATATCTCGTTCAACATCGGGGTCAGACATTTTCGATAGATGAGATCGCGAGTGCGGTAGGAGTCAGTGAAGAGATCGAGACCGTCTTTAAGATCCTCCATCACGCGGCAGCAAACCCCGATCACGGGGTCGTGCTGGTGCCGGGGAAAACCGTGTTTGAGGATACCTTTGGCATCAGATAGGTCTGGGTGGCCATGAACCCTAAACCGGACTCAAGCTCCCGAATCCAATAAAGCTTGTTCCCCCACCTGCCCAACGGGAGGACCGGCCGGGCCCCGTCCCTTTCAGCTTCCTTCGCCTCCCTCACTGAAGGCCGCGAGAAGGGATGCTCCCCCAATTAACCCTTAAACAGATTGCTTACAACAAACCACACATTCTCCTTCCGCTCACGCAGTCTTCGATAAAAATAGGGGGCCCAATGCGTGCCGAATGGCACATAAATACGCATGCGATAGCCTTCTCGAACGATGGATTCCTGCGTTCCCTTGCGGATGCCGTAAAGCATCTGGAACTCAAACTTGTCGTTGGCAATTCCCCGCTCAGTGACGAACTGTTTTGTCCATTTGATTAAGGAACTATCGTGGGTGGCAATCGCCGGATACACTCCCCCCATAAGAATCTTTTCTGCGAGTTTTCTGTAATTCTTACGGATATCGCTCATTTTTTGGATGGCGACAGCGGGTGGTTCCCTGTAAGCTCCTTTGCAAAGACGGACGCGCGCTCCGGCGGCATTGAGCGCATCAATATCCCCTTCACTCCGGTGCAAATACGCCTGGATGACCGCCCCAACATGGGAATACTTCTTATGCAACTGGAGAAACAACTTCAAGGTCCGATCGGTGTAGGGGGATCCCTCCATGTCAACGCGCACGAAATTGTTCAAGGCCCCGGCTTTCTCCAGGATTCGTGAGACGTTTTCGAAGCAGTAATCATCCCCGATGTCCAGACCGGTCATGGTCAACTTAACGGAGATGTTGGAGTCAATCCCGGCGTCATGGATCCCGCCGAGGAGGTCAATGTAGGCCTGAACCGCACGGTCGGCGGTCGTCCGGTCATGGACGTTTTCCCCCAGGATGTCGAGAGAAGCGGTCATCCCCTTGGAATTCAGCTTTCGTACCGAAGTAATCGCCTGGTCCACTCGCTCCCCTGCTACAAAACGGCTTGCGAGTCGAAAAAGTAAGCTCATAGAAGTCCTTAAGATGAATTGGATTTTGACTGACGGGCATTCGACTTTGAAGAGGCTGGGTCGAAGGCTTGGGATGAAAAATAGGCGTGCTCATATCTTCGGCGTTAACCCGGTGTTTGCCCTTGGTTCACTGACGCCGATCAGCCCGCGCCATTATAAGCGCTCACCCGCTCCCATTTCAACCTTCCATCGCGCCGCCCCCTGGAATCCCACGATTCTCTCCCCACGAGAAAAGGCGTTGACAAGATTCTCTGGGCGCACTTAGAATTTTGCTGCGGATCATTTTCAACGGCACTGATCAGATATCATTCACAGCGTGTGTGTATCCCTTTTTTCTGTCAGCCCGGCTAGAAAGGGCGCAGGGCGGACTTTAGAAAGTCTTGTGCGAGATTGCCCTGGCTCCAGTACCAAAGGATGATCAGGAGGCCTTGAGTATCCTCCCACCCCAAGGGACACTTGGACCTGATTCTCAATGACATTTCCGTTGTAGCCTGAGGTGATGGCGGCGTGGGGAAGGAATGTTCTGACGTCAGAAGAAAGCACAGGGTTGCGACAACAACGATGGGTTTAGGGAGACCAATGTAATGATCGGAAGAGAAATCGAGGGGTTCCAAATCATTGAAAAGCTCGGTGAGGGGGGGATGGGAGAAGTTTACCGAGCCACTGACACATCACTCGGACGCATCGTCGCCCTGAAATTGCTGCATACTGAGCTGACGAAAGACCCCCAACTCACGGAGCGATTCCTGTCGGAGGCGCGAACCCAGGCCCAGCTCAATCATCCTAACCTGGCCACGCTCTATCGATTGTTCCAGTTTGAAGGCAGTTACTGCATGGTGATGGAATATGTGGATGGGGAGACCTTCGGCCAGATGATTCGGCGAGTCGGACCGATTGCCCAAGAGCGCGCCCTTCCTTTGTTCAAGCAGGCGCTGGCGGGCTTGGCCCATGCTCATCACGCAGGGATCATCCATCGTGACATCAAGCCCTCGAATCTGATGGTCAACAAAGGCGGAATTGTCAAAGTCATGGATTTCGGCATTGCAAAGATTCTCGGGGGACGCGGTCTGACGGCAACGGGGGTACGGCTGGGGACGCTTTACTACATGTCCCCGGAACAGATTCGAAACCAGCCTTTGGACATCCGGACTGACATCTATGCCCTTGGGATCACACTTTATGAAATGCTGACGGGGCGCGTTCCGTTCGATAGCAATAGTGATTACGACTTGATGCAGCAGCATATCCAGCAGCCCCCTCCGCTTCCCCGTCAATTTTTTCCTTACTTGTCCCCGGCCGTTGAAGATGCGGTTCTGCAAGCCCTGGAAAAAGATCCCATGAGGCGGTTCCAAACGGTCGAAGCATTTTCGAGGGCTCTGGACGAAGGGTTGAAGGCGGTAACGGGTACGGGAGGCTTGACGGTGGCGCTCCCTCCAATGGCCATGGATCAGACCGTCGTTTCACCCAAGCCATCCCAATCCGTACCTCGGACTCCGACGCCACCGCGCGTGGTTACTCCCTCGCCGCGCCCATCGGCTGCAAGACCCGGTACACCTCTTCCAACGGGTGGAGGTCAAGTTTCGACGCCACCCCCCAGGGTAAGTACTCCACCATCGCCGCCTCCGGTGCCGTTACGGAGAACGCCGTTCCCGAGCCCCGGTCAACCCGTCACACCGACTCCACGCGTCAGCACACCCGCACCGCCCATGACGCATGGACCCGGAGGGTCAGCTTTTCCACCCGGCGGTGGACAGCCACCCCCGTCGAGTCCACATGTCGTGACTCCAGTACCTCCTCCGCCGATCGCTTCTCCTCAGACTCCGCCTCCCATGTCCAGAGGATATGGTGCCAGCCCTGGCTCGTGGCCGCCGCCGACACCTGCCCCGGGTGGATACGCGCCACCGATGGCAGGAGAGATGGCACCCGCTTTTCCCAGAAAGAAAAATCTGGTTCCTTTGATCCTGGCAGGAGTGGCCATCCTGGTGGTCGCCGTCGTTGTGCTGGGTTTTGTGGGCAAGCACTTCTTGAACAAACCTAAGGCAGATGTCGCGGCTTCGGAATCCCCCGGCAACGCTCCCCCTCAGCCTTCACCTCCCGCTTCGACTGGATCTACAACTCCGCCCCCGAACCCTGAGCCTGCCGTGACTTCGACGGAGCCAGCTCCGGCAGCTGCTGAGACCACTAAACCTGCGGAATCAAAGCCCGAGACGAAACAACCCCTCAAGGAGCCCAGAAAGGGCAAGGGCAATGCAGCGCGCCCCGTGGTCGAGAAGACTGCCCCTCTGCCGGTCCTGACACCGGACCAGCAGGCACAGATCCAGCAGCAGATTGAAGCGGAGAAACAACGACAGTTGCAGCAACAGATGAAAGAGCAACAAAAGTCCGCTCCGTCCACGGCGCAGCAGCAACAACCCCCGCCGGCAGAAACCAAGCCCCCCGCCTTTTACAGCTACCACGTGGTCCATTCTCACGGCGGTTTTAATTTTGATCAGAATTGTGTGGGCACTCTCACGGTGAGTAACGCACGCATGAGCTTCAGCCCTGAATCCGGACCCCATGCCTTTGATGTGGCCATCGGGGATGTCAAGGAAGTCAAGAAGAACAGCGGGTTCTGGTCAGTCCCCTCTTTTCACATTAGACTTAAGAATGGTGAGAACTATAATCTGGCGCGATTCTCACCCGACAAGCGCGCGGTCTCTGGGGTAGACATACTTGCTCAAATCAATACCCTCCTGCCAGCCGGGGTCAAACACTAGGTTGTGTAGGCCACTTTGAAGGGATCGATCCCAACAGGTTGGGATCGGTAGTCTTGTTTTTCTGATACTTATTAATGAAAATCCTAGTCGCACACGC
>JBAVHJ010000594.1:0-13742 GCA_049685715.1 Terriglobia bacterium
TTCCTCTTCCTCGGTGGGCACCATGCTGCTTCCGCCCGTTGGAAATTCCTTTCACTTTAACGTGGCGATTCCCGGATTCAAGGTCCACGATGTTTTAGCTCAACGCCCGCAACTTCCTGATCCGGTGAATCGACCGGGTGATATTCTTCGCGATCTAATCCTGGGAGTGCCCGGGCTGGCGGTGCCGGGCGCCGTCACCACGGGGTCAGAGATCGAACAGGTTGAAGCCCTGCATCCCACCTTTGTTATCGCCTGGTTTGGGGGAAATGATGTTCTGGGGGCTTTCACTGCGAACAACGTCTCTCTGATTACGCCCTTCGATTCGTTCTCAGCGGATTACGTGACGGCCATGAAGCGAATCCAAGCGGTGGGTGCTAAAGTGGTGACGGCCAATATCCCCGATGTCACCGCTTCGCCTTTGGTGATCCCCGCCGAAGTGGTGGCAGCGAGCGCTGGGGCGCCGCTTTCGGTGATCGGTCCAGCGCTTGGTATCGCCGCAGGCGACGGTGTGTATGCCCCGGCGATCCCTCTTGTAACTGGGATCCTTACCGGGCAGGTTCCGGGACCTCTTCCGCGCAGTGCGATACTGAAGGCCGCAGATGCCGCAACCATCCGCGCTGCCCTCCTCAAGCAAAACGATTTCATCAAATCGACAGCGGCCTCGCTGGGGATACCCATGGCCGATTTTTTCGGAGTGCTGAACGGAGTTAAGGCCAACGGGATTGTGGTGGGAGGAAAAAAACTTACTGCCAACTTTCTCGGCGGAATTATCGCCCTTGATTTCATCCATCCGACCAATACCGGCTATGCCCTTCTCGCCAATGAAATCTTGAAGGCGATCAACGCCGGATATGGCGCCAGTTTTCCTCTCGTGGATCTGAATGCGGTGTTTGCATCCGACCCTCTGGCGCCCCTCGTTCACAAGGGGGCCTCGGATGGAGAGGGGGAGAACGAGGTGTCGATTTTTGATATCCGGGTTGATCTGGATTGGTTCCACCAGTTCCGGCAATTGATGGCAGGCCCACAGAAAAGATCAGAATCACCAGTGATTCAATATACTGTCGTGGCCGGATCGGAAGAGGACCCAAGTCAGTCAGCAAGTCCCCCCAGAAGCGAGACGCGGCGCTGACCCTCCCCCCCCGCAGACTGCCCGGGCGGGAAGGGAAAAGCCTTGCACTGGGAACCGACGAGCCGGGTGCCACTATGCAGCTTGGATGTGCCCGCGCTTATTTGGGCGCTGGTCGCACCTCGGGGTGTTAAGGCCTGATCGTCGTGCCAGCGGAGGTTTGAAGGAAGAGAAGGAATACTTCCTGCTGTAAGTTGATACCTGTTTGAAGCTGAAGGTGGTCAATTTGCGCCGCAGCTATTCCCCCTGACAAAAATATCAGGGGATCAGATCGCCACTCAAGATCCGTCCCGCGATCTTCAAAAAAAAGGCCTCCCCGACAGTTGGGGCGGCCTTCGTATTTCGTATAAAAACCGCAAAGCCACGGGGAATTCGATCTATGAAAACTCCTGGTTGATCTCCGTCAGGGCTTGTCGGCTGGGACGAACTCGATCGGCAGGCAAGGTCGCCAGTGGTTCATCCGCCATATTGAGCTCCTCGATGAAGTCCTTCTTTTCCTTGTCGTAAAAGAGAAGGCCGGTGACCATTTCCCCCGATTCGTTCGATTTTCTAATTAACTGCAATGCCTGTGGTTTGTTCGACGGATCATACTCTCGATCCAGCTTCCGCAGCCGGATGTGTGATCCATCATGCAGTTCAACCTCCTTGACACTTCCCTCGGGGTAGTCCGCCTGAATCTGTTCGAAGTAGGGGACAAAGCCGATTTCATGAAGCAGTTCCTCGTGCTCTTTGGCATACTTGAAGCTCTTCGTTGAACCCTCATGGTTGTTAAAAGTGACGCAGGGGCTGATAACATCCAGCAGCGCCGTTCCTTTGTGGGCAATGGCGCCCTTAATCAGTGGCACCAGTTGTTTGGGATCTCCTGCAAACGATCGGGCGACATAGGAGCAGCCCAGTTCAATCGCCAGCACGCAGCAGTCGATGGGCGGCAACTCATTGACGATTCCGTTCTTCAGTTTTGACCCCACATCCGCGGTCGCCGAAAACTGGCCCTTGGTCAATCCGTACACCCCGTTGTTCTCGATAATGTAAATCAGAGGGATGTTCCGGCGAAGCAAATGGATAAACTGGCCGATGCCAATGGAGGCAGTATCGCCATCACCTGAGACACCGATCCCGAGCAGGGTTCGATTTGCCAGCATGGCGCCGGTCGCGACGGCCGGCATGCGGCCGTGGACGGCGTTGAACCCGTGGGAGTTGCCGATGAAATAGGCCGGGGTTTTGGAAGAACACCCGATTCCGCTGAATTTAGCCACCCGATACGGTTCCACCCCGTACTCAAAGAACGCCTTGACGATCTGGCTCGTAATCCCGTCATGCCCACATCCCGCGCACAGCGTGGACTCGAGGCCCTTGTAATCGGTCATCGGCATGCCAAGGCGATTGGTCTTTGACGGGATGATGGGATTTCCTGTTGTCATGATTTACTTTCCCTCCTTCAACTGTTTCTCAGCGGCTGAAATGGCCTCCGTCACGGTGCGTGCATCGATCGGGTAACCGGTATAATGCAGGACCTTCTGGATGCGGTCACATTGCCGACCGACTTTCAACTTGATCAAGTCGCCCATTTGTCCATCGCGGTTCTGCTCAACGACATAGATGCGCTCATGGCGGTCCACGAATTCCTGCAGGTCGGGGGTGAACGGAAGTGCGCGAATGCGAAAATAACTGGTCTCGAGGCCGATTTCCTCCTTCAGCTGGTCGCGGCTCTCAACCACGGCCCAGTCGGTCGTGCCATACGCGATGATCCCAACTTGGGCCTTCGTATTGATTTCCACAATGGGATTCGGGACATAGGCCCTCGCCGTGTCGAGCTTTCGGGCCAGCCGGTCCACGAGATTCTTGTAATCCTCCGGTCGCTCACTGTAGCCGGCTTTTTCGTTGTGGCCACTCCCGCGGGTGAAATAAGCGGCCAATGGATGCTGCGTTCCAGGGAGCGTGCGGTAGGGGATTCCATCGCCGTCCACATCGCGATAGCGCTCGAATTTTCCCAGCCGTTCGAGGTCTTCGCGGGTGAGCACCTTGCCGCGATCGATCGGTTTGTCGGGGTATTGGAAAGGATGCGCCATCCAGTTGTTCATGCCCAGATCGAGATCGCTAAGCACGAAGACGATGGTCTGAAATCGTTCGGCCAGGTCAAAAGCGGCGCCTGCAAACCCGAAACACTCTTCAATCGAGGCGGGCAGGAGGACGATATGCTTGGTGTCGCCGTGGGAGAGATAGAAGGCCGAGAGGACATCCCCCTGCGAAGTCCGGGTAGGGAGTCCCGTCGATGGACCAATCCGCTCAATGTCCCACACGACGGCAGGGATCTCGGTAAAGTAGGCCAGGCCGGCGAACTCACCCATCAGTGATATTCCCGGACCCGAAGTTGCCGTCATCGCCCGGGCCCCCGCCCACCCCGCGCCGATCACCATTCCCAGCGCAGCGAGTTCGTCCTCTGCCTGCACGATGGCAAAAGTGGCCTTTCCCGTCTCCTTGTCGATGCGATATCGGGAAAAGTATTCGATCATGGTCTCACAAAGACTCGAAGAGGGGGTGATGGGGTACCAGGTGACCACCGTGCATCCTGCAAACATCGCTCCCAGTGCTGCCGCTGAATTCCCATCAATGATGATCCGGCCGGCGGTCTTGTTCATCCTCTCGACACGGAAAGGATCCTTTTTGGGCAGCTGGGTGCGCACGTAGTCGATGCCCAGATCGATTGCTTTCACATTCAAATCCACCGCCTTGGATTTCGATTTGAACTGTGTTCTGATCGCGGCCACCACCTCCTCCCGGCCGATGCCCAGGAGCTCCGAGGCCACCCCGACATAAATCATGTTGGTCAGCAGTTTCCGCAACTTGAGTTCGGGCGACGTTTGAGGGGCAAGCTTGGCAAAGGGGACGGGATAGAAAGTCACATCCTGACGGAGGGTTGAGAGGTTCAGGGCTTCCTCGAACACCACGACGCCGCCGGGACGCACATTCATCACATCTTCGCGTGCTGTTTCGGGATTCATGGCAATGCAGAGATCCACTTCCTTGCGCCGGGCCACATACCCGCGTTGACTGGCCCGAATCGTGTACCAGGTGGGCAACCCTGCGATGTTGGAAGGGAAGATATTCTTCCCGCTTACGGGCACCCCCATCAGGAAGATGGAACGCATTAACACGCTGTTCGCGGACTGGCTTCCCGAACCGTTAATCGTGGCCACCTGAATGGAAAAATCATTCACAACTTCCTTTTGACCGCCCCGTTCCTCGATGACGTCGACGAGCGCGGTCGGGCTTCCATTGGACATCGTGCACACTCCTTGAGATTGAGAAACACGCCGTAAGGCGGTCAGTTCGAAGGTAAACCCAGCCTTTCATAATATCATTAGTTCCTTCCATGCCAAAAATGAATTAAAATCATCAAACTGATACCAAACATGGATAAGGCATATGGACACGGCTCAACTGAAGCTCTTCATCGATCTGGCGCGTATCAAAAATTTCACGCGCGCGGGGCGCGACAACTTCCTCACTCAACCGGCCGTCAGCCGGCGCATCCAGCAGCTGGAGCTGGAGCTCGGGGTGCGTCTCTTTGAACGCAGCCGGCGGCGGGTGCTGCTTTCAGAGAACGGCAGGATTTTTCTGCCGTACGCGCGGGACATCCTCTCGCGCTTGGAGGAGGCCCACCATGAGATGTTGGACAGTGACAGCAAACCCATTGGACGTCTAAAGGTGGCGGCGTCTCCCAGTATCGGGCTTTATGTCTTGCCTTCTTACCTGAAGAAGTTTATCCGGCACTACCCCAAGATCGATCTTCATGTCGAATATGATCTGCCCGACAGGATTTATGCCAGCATTGCGGCGGGAGACCTTGACCTGGGTATAGTGGCCTACCCGGTCGCCAAGCCCGAGGTGGCTTCGCTCCCCTTTGTGACCGACACGATTGTCCTCATCTGCGCGCCCAATCACCCTCTGGCGCGACGCTCCAGGGTGCGTCTCAGTGATCTCCTGGGTCAGAAATTCGTTCTCCTGCCCGAACGGCTTCCGACCGGAAAGGCGATCCGGCAAGCACTGCGCCGGCTCGGCGTTCAACTGGATACTCAGATGGAATACGACAATTTCGAATTGATCAAGCGGACCGTAGAAATGGGACTGGGCCTCTCCCTGGTTCCCCGACAGGTGGCGGAACTGGAAGTCAAGAACAAGAAATTGAGAAGCCTGAAGATCCAGGATTTCCGGTTTGAACGGCCTCTGGCGATCATCTACCGCAAGGGCCGCATCATCTCTTCGGCTATGAGCGCCCTGATCTCCATCTTAAACCCCGTAGAGGCGGCCAAGCTCAAGACGGTCGGAGGGAAGAGCGGGAGGACTACCCACCCGGCCCCCTGAGGCTAAAAGGGTTCTCTCCCTCCCGCCACCCGTGTTAAAATCCCCCTGCTTGCCATCGTGGAGCTCTAACCTTTCGATTGACCAAAAAGTGACCCTATTCTCCTGGAGCCCTTATGTCTAATTACCCTACGTCGATCGGAATTATTGGATTAGGTTATGTAGGATTGCCGCTTGTCATCGGGTTTGCAACGCGAGGATCCGAGGTGCGCGGATTTGACATCGATTCACGCAAGATCGAGATGCTCAACCGGGGAAAGAGTTATATCAAGCATATCCCTGAAGAATCAATTCAATCCATTACAAAGTCAGGACAATTTCGTGCGACTACTGATTTTGCCGAACTCAAGAAAGTCAAAACCATCATCATTTGTGTGCCCACCCCCCTCACCGAAAAGATGGAACCGGACCTGACTTTCATTGTAAGTACAGGAGAATCCATCTTCCCGCATCTGCAACGAGGGCAACTGGTGGTTCTCGAGAGCACGACGTATCCGGGAACCACAGAGGAGTTGCTGGTGCCGATCCTTGAAAGAAGTGGGTTGAGCGCCGGGAAGGACTTCTATGTCGGGTTTTCTCCGGAGCGCGAAGATCCGGGCAACAAGCAGTTCAAGACTCACCAGATTCCTAAGGTCGTTTCCGGAATCAACAGCGAATCCCGGGACCTGGTGAAGGAAGTGTACGAGAAGATGTTCGAGAAAGTGGTGGCCGTTTCTTCGCCCCGCGTCGCGGAAATGAGCAAACTGCTGGAGAACATCTATCGATGCGTGAATATCGCCTTGGTAAACGAACTGAAGCTTCTCTGTCAGCGGATGGATATCGACCTGTGGGAGGTAATCAGTGCCGCTTCGACTAAGCCCTTCGGCTTCACTCCCTTTTATCCCGGTCCCGGCCTGGGAGGGCACTGCATCCCCATCGATCCTTTCTATCTGAGCTGGAAGGCCAAGGAGTATGATTTTCCAACTCGGTTCATCGAGTTGGCCGGTGAAATCAATACTGCCATGCCCTTTCATGTGGTGGAGTCGATCGCCGAAATCCTCAATCGGAATTGCCAGAGTGTGAATGGATCCCGCATCCTGGTGCTGGGCGTAGCGTACAAGAAGGATATCGATGACCTGCGCGAGTCCCCCTCACTCAAGATCATTCAACTGCTTCAGATGCGGGGAGCCAAGGTAGACTACAACGACCCTTATTTCCCCTCTCTCCATAGGATGCGAAAGTACGACTTCAAATTGACGTCCGTGGATTTGACTCCTGAGAATGTCGCGAGTTACGACTGTGTGGTGATCGCTACCGATCACTCAAGCTATGATTATCCAGCTATTGTGGCCAGCGCCCGCCGGGTCGTGGATACACGGAACGCGACTGCGAGGGTTCAGGGCCGGAATTCGAAAGTGTTCCTGGCGTAGCATGATCGTGCCTTCATAGAGGGCTTTATCTGAAGCTATGAAATGGGAGGTCGGTATGTTCCTGGATTTTTAGTGGGAGAAACCGCTTTGGTCCAGCGGAATGAGCAGAGGCAGATCGTAGGGAATGAAGCTCTGAATTGCGTGGAGCGATATCCCATTTTATGGAGGAAGAGGAATATGAACCAGTCTGGAGGACATCTCTGGCGTATGAGCCGCGTTATCATTTTGCTTCAACTGACTCTGTTTGCGTTGACATGCCACTTCGGGAGCTCCACTGTTCTGAAGGCGCAACCCCCCAACGCGGATGTGCAGATCACGATCTCCGCCTCCCCCGATATTGCCGTAACGGCCAATGACTTTAGTTACGCAGTTTCCATTCTTAATCGGGGACCGGACGCGGCCCCTGATGTCCTCATTATCATCCCGATGCCTCAGAACACCTTCTTTCGCGCCCTCTCTTCACCTCCGGGTTGGGGCTGCGCGGTTCCGCCAGTGCGGAGCAACACGAAAATTACCTGCACGAACCAATCGCTTGCCGTCGGTGGACCAAACCTGGTTGTTCTAACGCTTACCGTGGGATGCGGCTTGCCTGATGGCGCTATCTTCAGTAACGAGGCGACCATCGGTTCCGCCCCCGGCGATCCGAACCCCTTCTTTGATCCTGACCCGAGCAACAATGTGAGCGCCGTTTCAGTCAGCATCTCCAACCCAACACGGATTGCCCCAACCAGCCGGTCTTTTACATCCACTGGCGGAGACGGAAGTGTGACAGTAACGACACCGTCGATCTGTCCATGGACGGCCGTGAGCGATTCTACGTTCGTCATCTTTCTTTCCGGGACCGAAGGGACAGGAAATGGGTCGGTGAGTTACACCGTGTTGCCGAATTCTGGCACCACCACCCGAACCGGCAAATTGACTATCTCGGGATTTACTTTCACTGTGACTCAGACGCCGCCTGGAGTGGGAAACTCCCAGCTTGACCTGCTCCTTCCTGCGTCAGGCGCCAATACCGCTTCTACCCTCGGAACCGACAGTATTGTCCATCCAGGCTATGCCACGTTGGATTTGAGTTCCCAAAAAGCTGTCCACGGTGGGGGGAATCCCTCCGCAGTGAGCGCCCCTTTCGGGACTGCTGTTTTCACGGTGACTCAGAACGGCGTCGTGATCAGTGAAGTGGGTGTCCCAGCTTCCCCGCCGACAACCGACGCACTGATCTTCGTCGACTATCGGTTAGGGATTCTTGCAAAATCCGCCCCAGAAAACGCCGGCACGCTTGATATAAACACCGGGCTGGCCGTCGTCAACATAGGGCTTTCGCAGGCGAACGTTTCCTTTGAGTTATTTGGACCCAGCGGAAATCTCCTGGCTTTCGGGAGCGGGGTCCTTCTCCCGGGGACGCATATTGCCAGGTTTATTGACCAGCTGAGCGACTTCGCGCAGGGATTCGTCCTCCCTTCAGACTTTCCAACGGCCACCCTATTTGGATCGTTGGAAATCTTTAGCGATCAACCGGTTTCAATCGTGGCATTACGTCAGACTACCAACCAGCGTAGAGAGTCGCTGTTTACAACGACGCCCGTGGCGGACCTGAGCAAGACCTTAACTGCCGGACCTCTTTTCTTTCCACAACTCGCGGACGGCAGTGGGTTTACGACCACTTTGGTTCTTATGAATACCTCTGATTTTACTGAGACAGGGACACTGAAAATTCTGGATAACAACGGACTTCCTCTGGCAATACATCGGGTGGGGGATCCACAGGGTTCGACAGCTACCTTCGCGTACACCATTCAACCTTTCGGGATTTTCGTGTTGTCCACGGATGGCTCTCCCAGTGTCATTAATACGGGCTCGGTCCAAATCACGCCAGCCGTAGGCACCAACACGCCGGCTGGCACGGGCATTGTGAGTTTCGCCCCGGCAGGGGTTTTGGTGACAGAATCAGGGATTCCACCTGCGACTCCCACAACCCATGCACATATCTATATCGATCAGGCTGGAGGCCACAGTACCGGCCTGGCCCTCGCCTCACCCAGCAGCGTGCCGTTCCAGATAAGTGTGACCGCTTTTCTACCTGACGGCGCCATTCAAGTGGGGAGCGGCAAAGTGAATTTGAAGGGAAATGGCCATGATGCAAAGTTTATCGATGAACTCATCCCCTCTCTCCCGCCTGGATTTACAGGAGTGCTCGATGTGTCATCTCCTGTTCCGTTTGTAGCACTGACCCTTCGCTCCCTGACGAACAGCAGAGGTGATTTTCTGTTGACAACGTTCCCCGTTGCGGATGCTAACCTGGCGGCTCCCGTCCCGGTCGTCTTTCCTCAAATCGCGGATGGGGGAGGATTCCGAACTCAGTTCATTATGCTAAATACTGCAGGTTCGACGACCGCCACGCTCAATCTCTTCAGCGATGACGGATCAGCGCTGGGTTTTAGCAGATAAACTCGAACCATTTTCCGTTGGAACAGATCAATCAACAGAATTGAAGCTGACCCTGTGTGTCGAAGCTTAGGCAGGATGTTGAATGGAGAGTCCGTCAGGGTTGAACCCGCCGGACGAAACTGATCACTCGGTGCACGGGCAATCCTCCCGGTCAATAGCGAAGGGGCTGTCACTGAGTGCCAACTGTTGACCTTTTTTCGCTCTAGCAGGGTGTATGTTGTGGACGAACGGCATCAGGGTTATGCTTTTAGGTAGAGGCCCCGCCAAAGCGGGGCCGCTATTTTTGGGATGGGGTTTAGAGGTGGGAAAGTAGGAGATTTTTCTGATTATGTTTCATTGTTATCAGTGCCTCAGTTTAAGTATCGTTCCTAAAGAGTTACTCCAATAGTAGTGCTCCAACTTAGCATCCCATTTCAACCCGCCCGGATCATCTTCTCAGTTCAAAGGGGATTACGCATTGCCTCTGGGACGGACCAGCAACAAATACATCTCCTGCATCCGGCTGATTTCATTTTCGACCCGAACCTTGTTCCTGCGAAGGAACTTCGAAATGGCTTTTTTCTCATACCCGCAGAGGAAATAGAGGGCAAACTCGAGTTGGAGTTGGAAATTGTCAAGATTGTGTACAAACTTTTCGGTGGTCAAAAACGTGTCGACCTTGTCGATCTCCCGTGAATCCCAATACGATTTCATAATATCCGTAACAAGCAGTTGAGCTACCCTTTCGTTTAACATAAACCCTCCTCCAAGCTTTGCGTTTGCCAACCAACCAGTAACAACACAATGAATTAATAGCAACCGTAGTGCCAATTATAAAATATTAAATAAAGTGTTTATTATGAATGTATTATATTACTAATAGTTTATAACAAGACATCCCATAGTGTAGTCTAATGATACAATTAACGTAATTTGTTCTAAATTGATATATATGGTTTTCCGATGTGGAGGCTATGTCTAGCATGAGAAGCGATTAACGCCAAAAATCCTCCTCTCGTCGAACCATGGTCGGATATGGGAAGGGGAATCCCACAAGTGGACATCCATTGATCCCGGTTCAAGGTCTATCTTGGCCTAACCCTTTCCGTTTCAATGTATTTATTCAATAGAAGAATGGTATGGCATTTGCAACTGTAATCCTGTTCTATCCCTACGACGTTAGTGTCCATGACCTGTCTTTGAGGCGCAATGCCAAAGTCGCCACGGCGAGACGCCACCTACTTTCGTGATCAGGTTCGCGTGGTAGGCCTTGCATTTTTGAATTGCTGGCCAGCCGCATTCAGATTGCAAAGGCAACTGCGTTTCGGGTTATCGTAGTGAACCAGACACGATATATTTGTCGACCAAATAACACCTGTTAGGAGGCACTATGATAAAGGTTGAACGAATCCGGGAGGCCGTTTTAGCTCCTCCAACCCAAGAAGCCATAAGACAGAAGACTGAGGCGGGTTGGAGATTGGTTGCTGTTGAATGGGAGCGCGAAGGGGCTGGAG
Organism: Terriglobia bacterium; assembly: GCA_049685715.1. Classification (GTDB taxonomy): domain Bacteria; phylum Acidobacteriota; class Terriglobia; order JAIQFV01; family JAIQFV01; genus JAIQFV01. The sequence goes on from JBAVHJ010000594.1 coordinate 10,836, forward strand.
AAGAGCAGGAACAAGGGGTACTAAATGGAGAGGTTCCTTTTGGCCTGAAGGTTGGGAGCGATTGCACGACGCTCGAAGAAGAGCAGACCGAAAAGCAGATCCTCTTGCGCACGATGGAATTAATCGTCCTGGATAAGAACTTGACTCAAGTGGCGGACGAGCTCAACCAGCAGGGATTCCGAACCCGCCAGGGATCGAAATGGAGCCCCGTCTCAGTATTCAATTTACTGCCACGCTTGATTGAAGTCGGTCCTCGAATCTTGTCGAGCGAGGAATGGGCTGTTCGAAGACAACGCCTTTTCGATTTGGTGTGAGGTTATCCCCTCATCTCATGAATCGGGGGTCAAAGGGATTCTCGATCCTGAAAATCTCTGACGTCCAATTTTACTCTCGTCTCTTGTCACTCTATTAACACCTATTCATACCGCAGCGCCACCATGGGATCCACCTTCTTCGTCCGCTGCGCAAGCCCGAGCAAAGCCATCATCGCGGAGCCTGACAACGCTGTTGAAATCGCCAAATAGACCAGTGGGTCACACGCCTCAAGCGGGACGGGCAGCTCTCGCAACACCCGGGCCATCGCCTCTGCCCCGACCATTGCCAAGATCAATCCTCCGACTAGTCCGGCGAGAATCGGCTTGGCGCCCGACCCTAAAACCAAGCGGAAAATTTGGCCCGAGGTCGCGCCCAGCGCCATGCGGATGCCCATCTCCTTCGTCCGCCGGCTCACAGTAAAAGCGACTACGCCATACACGCCAATGACCGCGAGCACCAGCGCCACCACTCCAAGAAAAAGGATCATCCGGGCGACCACCCAGAATCTCTGTACCACCTCATCCATCAGCGAGCGAACCGTTCGAGGATAGGCCGTCATTTCGTGATCCAGGTCCCTGATCACGTTTCTGACAGCCTCTGCTGGCTGGCGGGCCTCACCCACAAACCGGACCATGAGGGAATATCCAGGGGTTTGTGGTTTCCACAGATAGTAGAACCGAGGGCCGTCAAGGGCGCCAAACTCTGACTTTGTGTCTCGTGCAATGCCCACTACCCTCAGCCGGCTGCCGCTGGAGTTCTCGATCACCTTACCCAGTGCGTCTTCGCCCGGCCAGAAGGAGCGGGCAAAGGATTCAGAGGCGACGATGACGGGAGCGGTGCTTTGAGAGGGGGCGTCTGATTCGAGGAACGTCCGCCCGGCAATGATCGGGATGCGGAAGGTCTCAAAAAAATCCGGTGAGACGGAATTGAGAGCAACGAGTTTTTCGGTTCCTTTCGGTTGATCCGGCAGTCTGACTTCCTCCCTCGCGGCCTCCTCCCCGCTCGAGCCCGGTGGGGAACTGGCGTAGCAAGCTGCATGGACGCCTGGCATCGCGCGCACGCGTTGTTCCAAGGTGCGGTAAAACGAGGCTGCAGCACCCGCCGGAAAGCGCGGCAACTCCATTTCTAACGGGACCAGGAGCACCTGCTTGCTTTCAAATCCCGGGTCAGTGTTGATCATTGTGTATTGGGCGCGCATGAAGAGTCCTGCGGTCGCGAGGAGCACGACGCTCATGGCCACCTGCGCGGCAATCAGGATATCTCCCACCCGCCATCTTGTCGTGCCGGCCCCGAACACACCCTCACATCCCTTCAGAGATGCCAGGAGATCGACCTTCAAAGATTCGAGCGCCGGTGCCCACCCCGCGATACACCCGGCCAGTATCGTCACCGCAGTGAGGTAGGCAAACACCCGCCAGTCGGGCTGGAGTGGATAATTTGGCGCCTCCACAAACGTTTTTTCAAAGATCTTCGGAACCTGATAAGCCAGATAAGCGCTGATCGCACCTGCGGCCCCCGCCAGGAGCAAGCTCTCAGTCAACAGCATGCGGAGCAATCGCCTGCGGCCGATCCCCAGGGCCAACCGGATGGCAACCTCACGCTGGCGCACCGCCGCCCTCGACAGCAGCAGGACCGTCACATTCACACACGTGATTAACAGCACCAGTGAGAGTGCGCCCATAATTAACGGCCACACCCAGAACACCTTCGCGCGCAGAGCTGGCTCTTCGATCACCGAGCCGTTGGTCAGGATCATCCTCGTCGTGCGGCCCGGCTGAAGCCGATCCTGTTGCTTCGCCATGACCTCGAGTTCAGCTTGTACGGCGGAAAGAGATTGGCCTGGTTTGATCCGTCCTTCCACCGTCAACCATGGCGTCCCGATTTCCCGGAACAGGTTTCTGTCCCACAATGAGACCTGCGGCTGCATGGTGTAAGGGATCCAGATGCCCATCCCCCGGAGCCGGCCCGAAAAATGCGCCGGGACGATGCCCACCACGGTGAATGGATGTCGGTTGAGATTGACGACGGAGCCGATGATCTGCGGATCCGCACCGAACCGATTCCTCCAGATCTCTTCGCTTAGAATAACGACGGCTGCAGCCCCAGGAGTAGAGCACTCATCAGCAAGGAACAATCTCCCCAGCCTGGGCTGCTCCAATCCATAGACCGAGAAGAAATTGCGTGTGACTAGGAGCGCCAGCTCCTTATCAAAGCCCTCCCCCAGCTTCACACGGGTGATGGCCCAGGCGGCGAGATCGCTTAAGGTGTGAGTGCCCGTTTGAAACGAACGATAGTCCGAGAGCGAAATCGCTCCAGGTTGGCCGAATTCCTCAGCCTGCCCGGAATACTGCGGAGAGAGATGGATGAAGCTGCCCGGGTCCTTGTCGACACGAGCCCGGAGCAATAGACCATTGATCACGGTGAAGACACCAGTATTAACACCGATACCAAGCGCCAGGGTGATTACGGCGACGGCAGTGAAACCGGGACTCTTGCCCAGCATTCGCAGACTGTAACGAACGTCCTGCAGCAGCGTCTCCAGGACCGGCAGCCCGCGACGGTTGCGGTAATTTTCCTTGGTCGATTCGAGGC
>JBAVHJ010000595.1:0-5346 GCA_049685715.1 Terriglobia bacterium
GGATGGGGCGATGGGATAAGGTAGGGAAGGGGCGGTACCCCGCTTGCACTGTGCAAAGTTTGCAAGAGGGCGAACGATTGGGGCCGAATTTGTGTCGGGGGAAAATCGTTCCGAGGAGGGCGGCCGCCATGCCATTGACGCAGGCCTGTCAGGTACGCATGCTGTAATTGGCGGCCCCCGTTACTGATCCCGGTCGTGAGAGGGCGTCATATCACCAAAAGGATGGGTCTGAACATGACGATTTTGCAGGAATCGGGCAAATATGCGGTGGGTTGGTTTACTCTTTCCCTGATTAATTCCGGTCTCGCTGAGAGCAAAGGAAGGGGGAGGCTGGCATGGTGGCTGGCGTCCTTGTTCCTTGGGCCACTCGCTACTTTCCTGATTGTTGTCTTGGAACCTGTAAGTTCCAAGCATCAGAACCCCGCGTAAGCAATCATTCACAGGATTCCCGCCTTGAATCCGTCGAGTTCTACAGTCGATCTATCTTCTTGTTTTGAGCGGACAATCAAACAGGGGGTTGGAGACTGTAGGTGAAGGTCCACCCTCCTGGGAGCATCACTTTCGAATAACACCATCATGTCTTGCGGAGCAGGGTTCGCTGTCGCGGGTACGTTCCCATCAGAAGAAACAGTCCAATACGCCGTACCTTTAAAGGGATTGTTAGCGGGGCAGCGGCTCAAGGTTGGATCACATCGCTTCGTCCCCGGCCCTCTATAGGCGCACGAGGATATCATGGGCTTCGGCGAGATCGCGGGCGGAAGGAGTAACGATGGTCTTTCCGTGGATGGCGATTTTTTCATTTGAATCGATGGCCATCCGGACGTCGGCCTCGCTGACAAAATCTACGGGACGGAGGGGGGTTGGGTCTACTCGAGGGGGCAGGTCAAATGTTTTTTTTTGAGAAGAGGAGGAGGATTCAGGAGAAAGGTGTGGTGTGGCAGAAAGGTCGGGGCCACCCGGAGAGGTTGATGCAAAAATCCCCTTGCTGGCAAGGAATCGGTCGACCACCGATGCGATAAGGGCGCGATCCGGACTCGGGGCACTCGCAACCGCAGGAGCCGTTTGGGTGCGGTGTGTGGCCGGAGGCTGATATTCCCGGAGTTCGAAAGCGACACGCCGGATGTTTATCAGATGCATTGGGGAAATATTGTCCGAGGTGATATTTCCCCCGGGGGCCCCGCAGCCGAGGGTCATGGAGGGAAACAATCCCGTGGTATAACCGACGGCGCCGATGGAGGCGAGGGTATTCACCACCAAACGGAAGACGGGTTTGCGCAACGCAAATTCCCGGATAATGGATTCATCGTTGCAATGCAAGGCCAGCGTATGGCCCAGCCCGCCAAAGTTCAGCACTTCGACACAACGCTCGCAGCCTTCCCGCCAGTCTTTGACTACATAAAATGAAAGCACGGGCGACAATTTTTCGATCGAAAGGGGATACTTCCTTCCCACTCCCGCGAGAGGAGCGATGAGCACGCGCGTCGTGGAGGGGACACTGAGGCCGGCCTGCTCGGCGATGTACGGGGCGGGCTTGCCGACAATCATTGGGTTGGCTGTGAATTTCTCAGTGACCACCACGCGTGAGATCTTGGCGATTTCATCGTCATTCAAAAAATAGGCGCCATTTTTCTTGCACTCCTCGACTACCGCGTCCCTGATCGTTTCATCGCAAATCAGCGACTGCTCGGAGGAGCAAAGTGTCCCGTAGTCAAAGGTCTTGCCATTGATGACGTCGCGAACGGCCTTGGCGACATTGGCGGTCTGTTCGATATAGGCGGGAACGTTGCCGGGTCCGACTCCGAAGGCTGGTCGACCGGAACTGTAGGCCGCCTTCACTAGACCATGGCCTCCCGTAGCCAAGATGACTGCCGTGCGCCGATGCGACATCAACTCCTGGGTCGCTTCGAGAGTCGGGTTGGTCAGGCACCCGATGATGCCGTCGGGGGCGCCTGCACCACGGGCGGCCTCGTTAAGGATGCGGGCCGTTTCCAGAATACACCGCTTGGCAGAAGGGTGCGGACTGATGACGACGGCATTTCGCGCTTTCAATGAGATGAGCGCCTTGAATATTGCGGTCGAGGTGGGATTGGTGGAGGGGATGATGGCCGCCACGACTCCCAGGGGGGACGCCACCTCCCAGATTTTCTTCTCGCGATCCTGATGAAGGATGCCTACCGTCTTCATGTCCTTGATCGCTTCATAGAGATTGACGCAACAGAACTGATTCTTGATCGTCTTGTCCGGCACATTTCCAAATCCGGTTTCTTCGTGCGCGGCCTGAGCCAGAGGCACCACGGCCCCTTGCGCGGCACGGGCCATCGCCGTTACGACAGCATCCACCTTCTCCTGCGTGAACTCAGCAAAAATCTTCTGCGCCTCCACAGCGCGCGCCATGAGGTCACGGACCTCCTGAATCGCCATCAAGTCTGCGTCTCGAAGCGGAGTAGTCATGGAATCAACACGGAAACACGCTGGGTAAAAGGGAATGGTCCTGATTTATTTGATCTTCTTTGGGTTTGTCTCTTTGCCACCCGACGGAATCAGTTTTTCTGCTTCCTCGTGCAGTCGTGGAATGACGTGCACGCTGATCAATTCGCCGATTCGGCGGGCTGCGGCTGCCCCGGCATCCGTGGCAGCTTTTACGGCACCCACATCGCCGCGGATAAAAACCGTCACATATCCTGCGCCGATGTATTGTTTGCCGACCAGGACAACGTTGGCGCACTTGACCATGGCATCGGAGGCCTCGATCGCTCCGACCAGGCCTTTAGTTTCGATCATTCCCAGAGCGTCCATGGACTTGACCCCTTCCTCGGGAGTGCGCGGGTGGACTTCAGACTGGCTGCTACGGTCTCAAAATCACTGGTACGGTATCACTGCGGGAAATCGAACGTCAAGGAGAATGGAAAATGGCGGGCTCATCCGGGTGCCAGGGTATGGAGGTCTTGCGGGGTTTGCTTTATTGACAGGCTCGAACCTTTCTCCTAAGATTGATGCGACTTCTGCGAGGATGGGCTTATGGCGTCCTTTGGCGAACATCTAAGACAAATCCGTGAACTGAAGGGACTATCCGCGGAGGATGTGTCCCGGGCCTCCAAGATCAACCCTCACTTTATTGCCGCCTTGGAGATCGATAATTTCGATGTGCTTCCCGGGGGAGTATTCAACCGCGGGTTCATCAAGGCGTATGCCAGGTGTTGTGGTGCCGACGAGCGCGAACTGTTGTCTGAATATGATCAGCTCCTGAAGCAAAAACGGGCGCCTGATTTGCAACTCCTCCCGGTCGACAAACCTGTGTCTACGGAGAAATCCAGACCCACGGGAAGATATACGCCGGCCATCATCGCCTTCGTACTGATTGTCATTGTGGGTGGGTTCTTTTATATTCGTTCCACTCGAACGAAGCTTAGTCCTAAACCAGAGGTTGAGAACGCTGCGGTCCAGCCGCCGGCAACTGGAGTTCAGAGCCCTGCTTCCTCAAGCCCCTCGACCACTGAGAATCCGGTGCTCCCAGCAGTTCTTCCACCGAACCCCAGTGGCGAACCAAGCCCGGGATCCGGACCTGGGACGGATACGCCAGGTACCTCCAAGCCTGCTGATTCAACAAAACCAGAGCTGCCGGTTTCTAAGAGTGATACGGGTAAAGACCAATCCCCCTCCACTTTCAGGGAGAAGAAACCTCCTTCCACGCCCGCTCCGGAGGCGCGAGGGAACCCTGAAGAAACGAAACCGGCGGAAGGTGTGACTGTGAGCAGGGGAAAGGGCCCGATCAGCCTTCAAATCGCGGCGAAAGAAAATACCTGGCTCTCCATCCGCAAGGATGGGCAGGAAGTCTACCGAAAAATCATGCTCTCCAAGGAAACCTTGCATTTTAGTGCGAAGGAAAAACTCGAAATCGTATGTGGAAACGCCGGAGGAGTAACATTCACCGTTGATGGCCGGACGCTGCCCCCGCTGGGGCGCACGGGCGAAGTCAAATCGGTCACCTACGCACGACCCACCCGTCCCTGAATTGTAATTCTTCAGTGACTCACCACTCGCTTGATTGCAGAGGACAACTATCGGCTTTGCATTCTTGGAGCAGATAAAGTCAGGAGAAGTCTCACTTCCCGTCAAAAGGGCAGCCGCTCGAGGTGTGCTGCCCGTATCCAGGGAAGAGTTGATTGAAATCCTTGTGTTTCTGGGCGACGACCCGGATCCGGCCCTGGCTCAGGAGGCTCGAAAGTCCCTGGATGCTTTTCCGGATGAGGTTCTGAAGCCGATCCTCGAGAGCTCGTTCACGTCTGAAGCCATCTTTGACTTTTTCTCCCGCCCCCCTTTTCGCGCGAAGCATTTGATCGAAGCCATCATTCTGAACACCGCCGCGCCGGACAAGGTGATCGCGCGGCTGGGGAGCGAGGTGGAAGCCCATTTGATTGAGGCGATCCTGATCAACCTCATGCGGCTTCTCCGGTTCCCTGAAATCCTCGACGCCCTGGAAAAGAATGCAAACAACACTCCGGATACACGGCGCCGGCTGGGTGAAGTCCGGGTGGAATTTTTTGAGAAGCGCAACACCTTTGTTCCGGTGACCCCTTTTTCCCCCGCGGAGGAATACGGCGAACCGGCCACCGCCTCCCCTGACCATTCCCTTGAATTCGTCGAGCCTCATCCCCTCTCGACGGACCAACCTCTCGAAGCCGTGGTGGAAGCGACGTCCCGCCTGATGGAGCAGGACGGGGAGGAGATGAATGGCGATCGGATGACGCTTTTGCAGAAGATCGCGCACATGCCCATCGCCGAACGAGTTCAGGCTGCTATCAAAGGATCGCGCGATGAACGGTTGATCCTGATTCGTGATTCCAACAAGGTGGTTTCACGTGCGGTGCTGCTGTCCCCGAAAATCTCGGAAAACGAGGTTGAGGCCATCTCCCAGATGAGGAACGTAAACGAGGAAATTCTCCGGTTGGTGGGCCAGTCCCGGAGTTGGTCCAAAAATTACAGTATTCTTCACAACCTGGTTCGAAATTCGCGTTCGCCCATTGGCGTGACGTTGGCATTGCTCAATCGCTTGATGGCCCGAGATCTCAAGTCCCTTTCCAGGAACAAGAACATTCCGGAAGTGGTCCGAAGGAGTGCCCAGCGACTCGTCCACATTCGTGAGGGGGGACAGAGGGCGTAAGCCGGAAGGCTGTCGAGATGGCGTGCCGGACCCTCTTTACGAGCCCACGCGCTTCAATGCACCTACAGCTCCGTCAAGAGCCATCAGGGCGAACCCCGGTAAAACATGGGATTTCCACTTCACCACACCCGCCATTCCATCTCCCATCAACGAAAAGTGCAACCGATCGACTTGCCGGGTGAGCA
>JBAVHJ010000596.1:0-2009 GCA_049685715.1 Terriglobia bacterium
GTATAATGGACGTCAAGAGACCCATGGAGTGACGATCATCAGGTAGAAGGAGGAGAAGGCAATGAGTTTGAAAGTGACGATAGTCCCCGAGAAACCTTTCGTACTCAGCACGCGGGAGGGGGGAATCTTAACCCTTGTCCTCAATCGTGGTGAGCGTTTCAACCCGCTCTCCTCCGAAATGATGGCTGCGATTCAGAAGGAACTCGGCTCGATCGCCGCAGATTCCTCGGTGCGAGTAGTGATCCTGGCGGGAGAAGGCAAAGGCTTCTGCGCGGGACACGACCTCAAGGAGATGCGCGCCCACGCCGGGGACAAAGCCTGGCAGCAGAAACTGTTTGATGACTGTAACCGGATGATGCTGACGCTGACCCGGTTGCCGCAGCCAGTGATCGCCAGGGTGCACGGCATTGCCACGGCAGCAGGCTGCCAGTTGGTGTCGATGTGCGACCTCGCCGTGGCCGTGGAGACCTCAACTTTTGCCCTGCCCGGCGTCAACGTCGGGGTTTTTTGCTCGACACCCGCCGTCGGCGTGGTGAGAAACGTGGGCCGGAAACACGCGATGGAAATGTTATTGACCGGCCAGATGATCGATGCCCGGACGGCCCATGCGTGGGGGCTGGTCAACAGTGTTGTTCCTGCGGACGCGCTCGACGCGGAGGTTCGCCGGTTCGCCGATCTCATCATGGCCCGAAGCGCGGCCGTGATCCGCCTTGGCAAGCAAACGTTCTACCGTCAGGTCGACCAATCCCTCGAATCCGCTTACAACATTGCCGGCGAAAGCATGGCTTGCGGCCTGGGCTTTGAAGACGCTGCTGAGGGCCTCGACGCTTTTCTTGGCAAGCGACCGGCCGTTTGGCGCGGGCGCTAGGACGCCCGCCTGCTTTACCTCTGCCGGGCCGGGTACCTGGTCTCGCGAAGGAACGATGTGAAGAAGTAGGGGGATTACAGATCCTTCGTTACATACACCATCGTATTTTCAATCTTGATTTCAAATTCGCGTTTTCTGAATACCGCAACCATGCGCGGGTTGTCGGTGGTGGTTTGAGCGACGACCCGCTTCAAATTCCATCTCCTGGCGATGTCCAGGCAGAAATCCGTGAGAGTGGTGCCTAATTCCTTGTTCTGCCAGGCATCGGCGATGAGGATGGCATACTCCACGCTTTCATGATCGGGATCGGCAACGAGACGGCCCACCCCGATGATCTTTCTTTTTCCCTCCTCCACCACTTCGGCCACGATCGCGACTTCGCGATCATAGTCGATGTAGCAATAGCGGCTCGCCACCTCGTGGGTTTCCCAATGGAAGAAATAACGGAACCGGTAGAACAGGGATTCCTGGGAACAGCTGCGAAGCAGATCGAACCAGAGGGGCTCGTCCTCAGGTTTGATGGGACGCAAGGTGACGGAGGTTCCATCGGGCAACTCCGTGAGTCTGACATATTCCTCTGGATACGGATGAAGCGCCAGGTGCGCATAAGGGGTTTCCGAATGATAAGGACTCTCCCGGTCGATGACCACCCGGGCATCGAGGGCCAGCACGTCTTCCGGCGTGACGATCAAGGGATTGATGTCCAATTCCTTGACCTCCGGATAATCAGCGGCGAGGTAGGACAGGCGAATCAGGACTCCAATGAGCTTTACGACGTTTTTCGGACGACTGCCTCGGTACCCTGTCAATAAAGGGTATATCTTCAGGGATTCCAGCATAAGCCTGGCGAGGCGTTCGTTGAGAGGCGGAAATCCCAGGGCCCGGTCGGCGAAGAGTTCTGCCCCGGTACCGCCCATTCCCGCAAGGATGACGGTGCCAAAGACCGGGTCTCTCTTGATACCCAGGATCATTTCAACAGCTTCCTTTGTCCCGGCCATGCGCTGGACAGTGACTCCCTCGATCGTTGCCTTAGGCGCCTTTTCCCGGCCATTTCGAATGATTCGGTCGAATGCCGACCTGACCGATTCCTCGTCTCCCAGGTCGAGCATCACACCGCCCACGTCGGTTTTATGGGTAATGT
>JBAVHJ010000597.1:0-2353 GCA_049685715.1 Terriglobia bacterium
CCGATGGATAAGCTTCGTCACGATTGCGATGTACTTGTCGTAGGTGGAGGCCCCGCCGGTCTTGCGGCCGCGAGCTGCGCGGCTCAAGCTCGAGTTCGCGTGGCAATCATCGATGACAACCCGCACCTGGGAGGACAAATCTGGCGTGGACACCCACCCAAACAGAGTGACCCCGAGGCAGTGGACTGGCTCAAGAAAGTGCGCGCTGCAAAGGTCGAACTAATCCACGGCGCGAAGGTTTTCAATCACCCTGAAGCGGGCTTGCTCTTTGCCGAGACGGCGGAGGGTCTCGACGAGCTGAGCTACCAGAAATTAATTCTCGCGACCGGAGCAAGAGAACGATTCTTGCCTTTTCCCGGATGGACGCTGCCGAATGTGATGGGCGCCGGCGGCTTACAGGCGCTGGTCAAGTCCGGACTTCCCATCAGCGGAAAAAAGGTCGTGCTGGCCGGCAGCGGGCCGCTGCTACTCGCGGTCGCCGCTTATTTGCGGGAACAGGGCGCCGATGTCCGTTTGATTGCCGAACAGGCCCCGCGGTACAGGCTGGCTGCCTTTGGCCTGGCCCTCTACAGAGATCCGCGAAAGTTACTCCAACTGATCACACTGGAAAAGCAGCTCCAGGGTGTCAGGTATCTCACGAGTTGTTGGCCCGTGGCGGCAGAGGGAAATGAGAAGCTCGTGAGTGTACGGCTCCACCAGAGCAGTAAAACCTGGGCCCTTCCTTGTGACTATCTGGCCTGTGGCTTTCACCTGGTCCCCAACACCGAACTCGCCGCCTTGCTGGATTGTGAACTCCGCGAGGGCGCAGTGGGAGTGGGTGACTTTCAGGAGACTTCTGTCGTCCATGTGTATTGTGCCGGAGAAGCGACGGGCATTGGCGGCTTGGAACTGTCCATCGTCGAAGGGCAGATCGCGGGGTATGCCGCAACCCGACAGCACGAAAAGGCCCAAGCGCTTTTTGGAGCGCGAAAGAAGCTTCGTCGGCTCGCTCTCAGGATGAACCGCGCCTTTGCCTTGCGCGATGAATTGAAAAGCCTGCCGCAGCCGGAGACCATCGTGTGTCGCTGCGAGGACGTGACCTTGGGGCAATTACGAATACAGAACAGCTGGCACAGCGCCAAGATGCTCACCCGCTGTGGGATGGGCCCCTGCCAGGGGCGGATTTGCGGCTCTGCGGCAGAGTTCTTGTTCTCTTGGAAGCCGGGGTCGGTGCGCCCTCCGGTTTTTCCGGTCCGGTTGGAAAGTCTGGCGTCAATTTCACGGGGATTAGAAAATCAGCGGTAATTTCCGTCCGAGGATGAGTCATGACACTGCCATGGAAAGGCGTAATGCCCGCAATCACGACTTGTTTCAAGAAGGACCTGGGTGTTGATTTTGATTTTGTGGCGCGCCATTGCCAATGGCTCATCGACCACGGTTGCACCGGAATTGTAACGCCCGGGTCGCTGGGCGAAGGGGCCACGCTAAACGGCGACGAGAAATATGAGCTTTGGCGGACTTGCGTGCGGGCCGTAGCAGATCGCGTACCGGTCATTGCGGCGATTTCTGCATTGAGCACTTCGGAGGGCGTGACCCTGGCCCAGCGCGCAGCGGATCAGGGGTGTCGCGGGTTGATGGTGCTGCCCCCCTATGTCTATCGGGGTGATTGGCGCGAGATGAAGGCGTACGTCTCGTCCATTCTTTCGGCCACCCCACTTTCCTGCATGCTTTACAACAACCCCGTCGCCTATGGCACAGACTTTCTGCCAGAGCAGATTCACACATTAGCTTCCGAGCACGAAAATCTTGACGCCGTCAAAGAATCCAGCACGGATATCCGGCGCGTGATGGCAATCCGGGCGCTGTTGGCAGACCGGCTGGCCATTTTTGTAGGTGTTGATGATGCCATCGTTGAAGGGATTGCCATGGGGGCGGTGGGATGGATTGCCGGGCTCGCGAATGCCCTGCCCAGAGAGTCCGTCGATCTATTCAACTTTGCTATGAACGGGGATCGCGCGAAAGCGGTCCGGCTGTATCACTGGTTTCTGCCTTTGCTCCGAATGGACACCGTCCCGAAGTTTGTTCAATTGATCAAACTGGTACAGCAGGAGGTCGGCATGGGCAGTGCGCGCGTGCGGCCGCCCCGGCTGGAACTGGCCGGCGAGGAGTTGGAGGAGGTTAGAGCGGTCATCCGCCGAGCGCTCGAAAACCGACCGATGATTCAGATTGGAGGGATCTGAACTGATACTTTTGTTCAGGACAAAACGCCTATCCATGGCTTGCGTCACGGGCTAAAAGATCCTGCGCCCCGATGAATCGGGGCTTAAATGGCAAAATCACATCACTCTGGATTTTGCCCTGTTATTCGTCGCAT